>JAUZOQ010000035.1 GCA_030706385.1 Bacteroidota bacterium
GCTGGGAAGTTTCTCTCGGAATTAAAGCTGGCCGAAGAGGCGGAATCGAAGATCGAGATCACATCCGCACCATTTATTATGTCGAGACCGGATATTACTTCTTCTCCGGCTGAATCGGCATTCGTCGTGACAATCGTAACACGGGACTAAGGGCTACAATTTTTTCATCAGTCGTATAAGGCTCCTTCCGTCGTGGTAATCGTACTCGATCTCATCGACGAGTGCATGGATGAGGAAAATACCGAGGCCTCCTGGCTGCCGCGACTCAAGACGCTGGCGGATATGTTCGGATTCGGGTAGAACGTCAGGCCGGAAGGGCTCGACCGATTGCCAGGATATTTCGCAGATCACCGTCCGGGTTTCCGGATCGATGCCGCAGCGGCAAAAGATATCGCAGGGCATTTCGCTTGCAACATGCTTGATCACATTCGAGGCGATCTCATCGGCAGCGAGTTCAAGCGCATGCAGCGTCAGCTCGTCGACTCCGTCGCCGGAAGCGGTGCGGACAATGAATGACCGCAGCTCAGCGAGGATCTGCGTATCGGCAGGAAGCGTTATGGTCGGAAAACTCTTCACTTCACTTTCGAGAATGAAACGAGAGCATCGTCAAGATTCGGCAGTACTTCGAAGACAATAGGAAAGCCCAGGAGATCGAGCACATGGTAGATCTTCTCGGGTACTTTGATCAGTTTCATATCTCCCGATTGCGCGCGGACTTCTTCGATCAGCCCCATCAGCACTCCGAGCCCGGCACTTGAAATGTATCCGAGAGCAGAGAAATCGAGAATAAGTTTTGCCTTCTTTTCATTGCGTACGCGTTCTTCCAGGAAGCGTTCGAAATCCGGAGCCGTATGTGCATCGAGCTGGCCGGACAGCTCGATGAGCGTGATCCCGGCAGTCGGTGCTTCGGCTTCCGTTGCTGTGAATTGTGAAGGTATCGGTAGTTGCATGGTATTTCCCTTTCGTGTTTTCTAAACTTCTATAATCTTCTGATGACGACGAATGTCGCATCGTCGGTGAACGATGCAGCGCCTGCATACATTAATACATCGCGCAGGATCCTATCCGTCATTTTCTGGATGTCGGTTTCTTCAAGTGCTGCACGGGCGATCTCAGCGAACCGGATGTAACCCAGTTCGTCTTCCTGGGCATTTCGAATTTCCGTTATGCCGTCGCTGAAGATAATGATCGTCTCTCCGCTCTCGACAAGAATTTCTTTTTCTTCAAGCACATCGTCGAAAATTTTCTTGCCGACAAATCCGATGCCCATTCCTTTCGGCTGAACATAATCATACTGTCCTGTCGGAGATACGATCAAGAGCGGTGTATGGCCGGCGCGTGCATATTTGATCGCATTCCCTTTGAAGCTCAGGGCAGCAAGCGTAACGAATGATCTGCGAAATCCCTGAAGCCCGAGATTCTGCATGATGGCATCGTTAGTGCCGATAAAGACTTCGCGAATGCTCATCATCATTGGCGCAAGTGCCTGCACGATCCCCTTTGTCTCGGCCATGAAGATGGATGCCGATATTCCTTTTCCGGAAACGTCTCCGATCACGATGAGCGGTGAGCCGTCCCAGAGCTTCGAGAAATCGTAATAGTCGCCACCGACTTCATACGCCGGAATACTAATTGCGCTTACTTCGAATCCCGGAATATCGGGCACGCGGCTCGGAAGCAGGCTCTTCTGCATTGCGCGTGCAGCACGAAGCTCTCCGTCGAATTTCTGTTTTTCTATCGAATCGGTCAGAAGCCGTGCAGTATCCAAGGCGAGTGAGGCAATATCGCTGAATGCCGTCAGCACCATGACGTCTTCGTTGTCGAAACCGTACTCGCGTTCTTTTGCAATATAGAGGGCTCCGCGCAATTCATCTTTATGCAAAAGCGGAACAGCGATCAGAGAGGAGAGTTGAGTGGGGCCATCGACCGATCCATTCTCATCCCAATTGCTATCGATGAAGGATCCCGTCGTCAGTAAAACAGGCCGCCGTGTCTTTTCAAGTTCTTCGGCAAGCGTCCCCTCGATCTTATCGCGTGCTCTCATGAACGGAGAGATCTCATTAGTGATCCGTTCGGCGATCGCGGCAGGAATGGAATCGTAGGAATGATAGATCGAGCCGTTGGAAATCTCCGTTCCAAATGTAGGTTTCATGTGCAGCTCGAGCCAGGCGCAATCCGATTTTGTCGCTTCACGAGCAAGCGAGGTGATCTGATCGGCAAGCTTCGGAATATCGAGCAACAGTTCGCTGGTGAGCACATCGGAGCTGAATCGTGTCAGCTTTGTCAGCGACTGCACTTCTGCAGCGCGGCGCTCGACAAGTTCGGTAGAAGAAAGAGTGAATAGAGCGTTGAAAAATATGAGGCCGAAGTATGACGTCAGACCGAGCAAGGAGATCGTCAGCATTGCATGAAGAATGACGGCATAGCGCTCTAATGTCGCCATGTTCAGATACAGAATGAATGCCGTCAGACTTAGGATCGCCGAGAGTGCACTATAGGTAAGAATTCGATTTTTCTCCGTGCGCGAAACATGCGGCATCCATGGAATGCGGAACCACAGAAAGAGCGTCGTGAAGATGACAAGCGAGCGAAGACTATACAGCGTGATCAGGGTGATCGTATTCTCCACGAAGACATGCATCTTCAGCAGGTACTGCATGATTCCGAAAAGAGCGATTGGCACGAGCCAGATCATTATGCGGCGCCGCAGTTCGGCCGTCCGCTGCCAAAGAAAGAGGAATCGTACGAAGCCCACAAAGAGAACCGCAAATCCGACGAGCCAGATCGCTCCCATGATGTCGATGCTCGTTACCGTATTAGGATTTTTTGGCTCGTTGTTCGGACCGAGGGAGAGCGTAAACAGATAAGGAAGAAATGACAATAAACATCCTATCGCAAGAGAAACGACGAACCACCTCAGTACTTTTACAGGAATAAGACTGGATTCGGGTTTACCGACACTTCTGGAAAGATCGCGATACCTAATAATGAACGGGGTAATGGCCCGGGAAGAAAAGAATAATCCGAGGATCAGTAGAAGTGTCCGCACAACTTCGAGTGTCGATCCTTGAAGAGTCTTAAGGGAATTGGCAACCAGATCGATGACGAGGACAAGGGCAAAGGTCAGGAATCCGAAAAGCGCATTGAAGGCAGCACGAGTCCCCGCTGCCCGGACAAAAGCCAGGAAGCGGCGCCAGATAACCCGCCAAATCGTTAATTCTTTGCGTGCCATAGAATAGAACTATAGAATACGCTTTTAAGAGGTGGAGAGTTCGGCATTTACGGAGGGCCTGAGAGCTATTCCAATATTGCCAGTAGGTGAAAACGAGTGCAAAGAATCGGCATTGCCTCTGTGGGAGACTTCCCTATTTTTTCGCATTCGAGCTGGAAGAATTCCCAATGCGATTTTCGCCAGCTTTCCAGGCTCCGGTCATTTTCCGCTTCCAGAAATGCATATTCGGCTGTAACCTGATCGAACGGGAGCACGAACACCTCATCAAAACGGATCACGGCAACAGGTTCGTCATTCCAATCGAGAATGACTTCAATATCCCCGGCTTTCGGAGGCATTTCTCTTTCGGCTTCCCATCCCCAGACGAGGCTTGAAGTCGCACGTTTCTCGCCATGAGTGATAAGACGGATCAGGGCAGCAGAGGATTCCGGACTATTGCCATATCTTCCAAGCGCCGGCTCATCCGTCCCAAGATCATAGCCCTTGCGGCGAACAATATCTGCGATATTTTTTCCTGAGGGTGCGATCATAAAAAAGTCGTGCGCTTGAATACGATTTTCGCACAGGGAGAGTTCGGAAGAATCAATCCTCCTTTCGTATACAAGATAACAGAAGATGATCTCATTGATAATGAGATCCAATAGATCGTTTGCTCCCTGGTTATGCGGCCTTCGCGAGCAGCCGCTCTACGCGGGCAAGATTGCGGTGATGGACCGATAGCTTCATGATGACGGAGTGATCTCCGAACTCGCGCTCTTTGACTTCGGCAAGTTCATGGAGCCGTGAAGCGATCTCGAAATGATCGAGCGGTACTTCGACCGTCATCTCACTCGAAGCCTCGGCAATAACGCTTTCGATCTCTTCCTTCAATGAGGTGATCCCTACTCCCTTGAACGCGCTGATGAAAACCGAATGCTTGAAGTGGCCTTTCAGCTCTTCGAATATATGCCGATCCTCTTTCTTGACAAGATCGGTCTTATTAAATACCATGATAACCGGCTTGTCGTGAACTTCAAGTTCAAGCAACGTTTGTTCGACGATAGCAATATGCTCATCGAGATCGGAATGGCTGACATCGACAACATGCAGCAAAATATCGGCCTGCTCGACTTCGGCAAGCGTCGTGCGGAACGAGGCGATAAGCTTCGGCGGAAGTTTGCGAATAAAGCCGACCGTATCGGTAAGTAAGATCTTTCTTCCATGCGAAAGCCCGACTGAACGGGTTGTGGCGTCGAGTGTAGCAAAAAGCCTATCTTCGACAAATACTTCCCCGGCAGATATGACATTGAGGAGCGAGGATTTTCCTGCATTGGTATATCCTACAAGTGCGACGCGTGCAAGTTCATCTGATCGTCCTTCACGCCGCGTTTCCTGCTGGCGCTCGATGGCTCCGAGTTTTTCTTTAAGTTTGGATATGCGCGTATTAATGAGTCGGCGATCGGTTTCGATCTGCGTTTCGCCGGGACCCTTCGTGCCAATGCCTCCGTACTGCTTGGATAAGTGCGTCCACTGCCGTGTAAGGCGCGGAAGGAAATATTCAAGCTGCGCAAGTTCGATCTGCGTTTTTGCTTCGCGCGTTCTGGCGCGAGAGGCAAAGATATCGAGAATCAGTCCGGAGCGATCCAGAACTTTGATCTCCAATTCTTTCTCAAGATTACGAACTTGAACGGGCGAGAGATCGTCATCGAAAATCACGATCTGGAGCGAAAGCATTTCTACATGCTTCTTCAATTCTTCGACCTTGCCTTTGCCGAGATAAAGCGCACCATCGGGCAGTTGTTTTTCCTGCGTCATGCGCAGGAGAACATCGGCCCCTGCCGTATCGGCAAGGCGCTCCAATTCATCTAAATGCTCGGTTGCTTCATGGCGGGCGGATTCCGTATTGGTGCGGATGAGCACGACGATTGCTGCGCGCTCACGCTCTTTTGCGTTGGAAAAATACTCGAATGTGTCTTTCAAAATTTGGTAGAAGGTCTCCTCTGGTAGATTTAACGAGGAAGCGGGGTGGGATGTTCCAAAGTTGAGCGCGAATTAAGGGATGAAAATATTGTGAATTGATGTAACTAATCAGAATTTGATTGGTTATTAGCAATACGAAGGTAAATGGTATGAAATGCCTGGTCTATAGCCTGATTATTCTTGCTTTTGTACTCGGTCAAATATTGACTGCACAAGCACAATGGTTGCCTACAAATGGTCCCTACTACGGTGCTGTGACCACATTCATGAAGCATAAGGGTATTATCTACGCAACTTCAACGGGATTGATATCGAGTTCGTCCGACGAAGGCAAAAATTGGAGAATATCAAGTACTGGAATACCCAATAGTAATATGACAAATATCTGTTCCATCGGAGATACTTTCTTCGTGGGAACATATCGCGGCGGTGTATACCGCTCAATCGATGCCGGAATGCATTGGGAGCCTTCGAACAAGGGCTTGAGCGATAATAATATTGTCTATCTCGACTTGACTGGCAATACCGTTTATGCAAATACTTTTGACAGTGGACTTTTCTGTTCAAAGGACTTTGGTAACAACTGGACTCGGCCTGATACCACGAAAATTCCCTTCTCGATCATCACTGCTACTGCAACCTTCGAAAGCACTATCTATGTAGGCAGCTATCGCAATGCATATCGATCGAGTGATGGCGGTGATAGCTGGACAAACATTAGCCAAGCTCTTGTTGGCAAAGTAACAGGATTTGCCAAGATAGGCGGCGTAGTATACTGCAGTGCCAATAGTGAAGGAACGACAGGTGGGGAAATATACTCTTCAAATGACGAAGGTAACCATTGGACTCATCTTTGGGGCGATCCAGGAACAGTCGGCATAAATACAATCATCGCTTTCGAGAACTCTTTAATAGCAGCAAGTAGCGGACATGGTGTGCTGATCTCCTACGATAGCGGCTTATCATGGAAGGAAGTTAATGATGGTTTGAGAAACAAGAACATCTACACGATTAATGATCTTGACAGCACTCTATTTGCAGCTACCTTGGAAGGTGGATTTGCTTCAACGGACAAAGGCATGACGTGGTTAGATATTAACAACGGATTACTATCCACACAAGCTTTTTCTCTGGCGAATATTGATAACACACTTTTTGCTGCTACAGGAGTAATCTCAACTTCGAGAGACCTTGGCCTTACCTGGGCAACCACGACACAAATTGATCAAACCGGCACCGGAGTAAACCAAATTATTGCATTCGATAAGTCCATCTTTGTATCAAATAGAGAAGGTAAGACTTTCCGTTCAACTGATAATGGAGAAAACTGGACCCTTTTTGCTGTCGGGGGAGCGGGGGTTTATCTTTCACTCTTTGATCTACAAGGGAAATCGCTTATTGCTGAAGCCGGAGATCTATTTTCTACTACAGACCTTGGGAATACATGGGAAAAATTAGGTTCAATCGCAGGAAATGCATACGCATTCGGTTCAATAGGAAATAATCTGGTCGCTAGTACATATAGCAGAACTACGTATCATTCTACGGATAATGGAAAAAATTGGACAGAAGTAAACATCGCATCGAAGAATATTCAAGTTACATGCTTTGCTCGATTTGGGAATAGAATCTTTGCCGGCACCTTTGGTGAAGGAATATATTATTCACTCGATAGTGGTGCGACATGGTTACCGAATAATTATGGGCTGGACGGAAAGGTGATTCAGAAATTGAGAGTTTTTAATAACTCTGTTTTTATCTGTTGTGAAAATGGCGTATTTGTTTCACTTGATAGTGGCAACCGATGGATTTCTATTGACGAAGGGTTAATCAATACAGATGCATATGATATTGCGGCAATTGGCAATGAGCTTTTTGTCGGTCTCTATGGTGCTAGTGTATGGCACCGTCCATTTACCCAACTGAGCGTTGGTGATCAACCTCTGCGCATCGAGAATCGCCCGGTCGCAAGTCAAAATTATCCAAACCCGTTCAACCGAACGACAATTATTTCATTCGTTCTCCCATCACCTGGGACCGTATCTCTGAAAATAATAGATCCTCTAGGAAAAGAAGCCGGCTCACCGCTATCCGAGCAAAATTTATGCGCAGGATATCATGAAATTCGTTGGGATGCAAACGGACTTCCGGACGGAGTATATTATTATCACTTAATGAGCGGATCCCTCAACGAAACGAAGAAGATCGTATTGATACGGTGAGGTTTTCCGCTCATTATTGAAAGCATCAACTTATTGTCCTAATTCTGTAACTTTCGGCATGCCCATCAGTTCTAGGAATACATAATCATTTTTCCATGAACAAGTATTCACTTCGATGCGCAGTTATTGCCTTCCTCCTCACTAGCTTGGGCTCTGCATCTGCTCAATGGCTTCCGACAAACGGCCCGTACGGCGGACCTGCCGGAGTTATTGGCAGCATCGATACTGCTGTTCTCGTTTCAGCAGGGGTGGGAGGCCACGTATACCGATCCACGAATGACGGAACATCGTGGACGGTTATCCCCTCCCTTGTCGGCACTCAAGTCTCGGATTTCGCAACGAGCGGTAGTACGATCTTCGCCGGTGCAAATCCGAAATGGCTGCTCAAATCTATGGATGAAGGTCTTTCATGGACTCCGACGAATTTCGGCTCGACAACGCTTTGGATCACGACGATCGCCGTCAGTGGCAATACAATTTTTGTCGGAGCCGATAGTGCGCTAATGCGTTCGACGGACAATGGGAACACGTGGACATGGCTAAGAAAGAATCCATCGGATAACGACAATTACTATCAAGACATTGTTCTTTCCGGGAATACTGTGTATCTCGCCACATCGCGGATCTCGCGATCTACAGATAATGGAGTGAACTGGACGATCGACTCGAGCCAGGATTTCACTTATCCATATTCATTACTTGTCGACGGAGATTCTTTGTATTGCGCTACCTATTCATCCGGCATTTTCCGGACTAAGCTGAATGAAGATCACTGGATTCAATGCAGTGCAGGTTTGCCGGAGCATTACAGGTATTATTCGCATTCATTATGCAAACAAGGGAATTATCTTTTTTTTGCTTTAGGAGACTACGGCGTCTATCGGTCTTCGGACAATGGTAATCACTGGGCCTCTGCGAACAACGGCCTTACCGATTCGTCCGTGTATTATCTCGGCGCAAACGGAAACAACCTCTTTGCCACAACTCATCGAGGAATATTTCGTTCGATCGATAATGGCAGCTCCTGGTCGCTTTTGAATTCAGGTATAATGGAGAATGAAGTCGATGCTTTGTCCTCTGTCGGAAACGATCTTTTCGCCGGAACATGGACTTCCGGAGTCCAACGCTCGAGCGATGAGGGCAAGACTTGGCTTCCTTCAGGCATGAATCGGGAAAGAATTGTTTGCTTCGGAGCTGATAACGATACGCTCTATGCTGGAACCGCGGATGGAATTTTCAGAACGAGTGATCACGGAAATTCATGGAAGACTTTAGGACTCAAGTCAAGTTTCCGCGCAATCATCGCAAAAGATCACTATGTTATTACCGGTTCTGACAACTTCGGTGGTATTCATCGTTCGAGTGATGGAGGTGGAACGTGGGAATCGATTCTGAGCGGGATCGATTCGACGGTGTATTGTTTCGCATCGAAAGGTGATGCACTATTTGCCGGTACTCGACGCGGAGTTTTTGTTTCGCTTGATGACGGCCGGACGTGGATGAATGCGAGCACCGGGCTGAGCAAAGAAATCTATGCGCTTGCCATGAGCAATGATACTCTTTTTGCCGCCACTGCGACTGAGGGAGTATTCTTCACGTCTGATGAAGGTGCGAGCTGGACTCCATACGGCACCACTCTGGCAAACACGAATATTCGCGCTTTGCAGACGGATAAGTACTTACTTGTTGGCACATTCGGTGGCGGAGTTTTTCTTGGAGCAAGTCAGCAAACTCCGTGGGTTGAATTTAATGGCGGATTAGGGTCGATGTTTGTCAATGCATTCGTCGCAAAAGATAGTATGATCTTTGCTGCTACTTCGCGAGGAGTCTGGAAACTTCCACGCGCACAAGAAAGCGGAGTGAGCGGCACTGTGATTAATAACGGCCTATCGCTCGATCAGAATTATCCCAATCCCTCCTCAGGCCATACAATGATCTCTTTCGATCTTCCCGAATATTCTTCCGTTACACTCTTGATTACCGATGCTCTCGGCAAACATGTTTGTACACTTCTCGACGAAGAAAAACTCTCTTCAGGACATCACGAAATTTGTTGGGATGCAAACGGACTTCCGGACGGAGTATATTATTATCAGTTAATGAGCGGATCCCTCAACGAAACAAAGAAGATCGTGTTGGTGCGGTGAATAAACCAGAACTTGGATTCGTCGGATTAATGGATTAATCGGATTATATATACTGTGGCTTGAATTTTCTATTGAGTAGGCGTTTAACCTGAAGACTTCTGGCTCCGAAATTTATGAGAAGTCCGATCTCGAGATTATAGGCTTCAAGGTAGTTTAGTCCCTGAGCCAAATGAACGTCTTCCAGATCAGTTATCGCTTTCAACTCAACAGGAATTTTATTATCAACTAAGAAGTCAACCCTCCGGACACCTACATTCTCGCCTTCATAACGGAGCGGCATCTCATGTTCGCGAGAATGTTGTATACCATTCTTGCGAAATTCTATCTCTAAACAGCGCTGATAAACCACTTCCTGAAAACCGTTGCCCATCGTTCGATGGATTTTCATCGCACATCCGATGATCTTCTCGGTAAGTTCTTTTTCTTTGAAATCGTGACCCATAATTTCAAAAATTGGATTCTTGAACTAGCTAACTCCCAAAAGAAACATTCTCGATCATAAAAAACATTCGGGTTTTTCACAACGCTTGAATCTACATCCGATAAATCCCTTAATCCGACGAATCCGAGTTCAGCCCGCTTTCTTCGTCACTTCCAGCATTCTCTCGAGTGCGACCTTGGCCCATTTCTTATCGGAATCTCCGACAACGATCTGATTCTTTACGATCCCTTTATCGAGATCTTCCAGAATTCCGAGCAGTGCTTCGGGCGAGATGCGGTACATCGTTGCACACTCACAGGCGTAGGGAGCAAGCGTGGTGATGAATTTATCAGGATTCTCTTTTTTTAGGCGATTAACTAAATGATGTTCGGTGCCGACAGCCCAGCTTGTGCCGGGAGCAGCTTCGGCGATCGTCTTGCAAATAAATGAGGTCGAGCCCACAAGATCGGCCTTCTTCACAACTTCGAACGAACACTCGGGATGGACAATAACGGTCGTGCCCGGATATAAGGCGCGCATGATATCGGGATGCGACGGTTGGAAATGCTGATGCACGGAGCAATGCCCGCGCCATAAGATGATCTTCGCTTTGGCGATCTCCTCTTTCGTGAGGCCGCCCAACCCGCCCTGCGATTGATCGAAGAGGACGATCTCATCGAGCGGAATTCCCATTTGGTAGAAGGCTGTATTTCTTCCCAGATGCTGATCGGGAAAGAAGAAGATCTTTTCAAACCCTTGAGTGAAAGCCCATTCGAAAAGGAATTTATTATTGGAGCTGGTCGAAACGGCACCGCCGTGTTCGCCGCAAAATGCCTTGATCGCCGCGCTGGAATTCATGTAGGTGATCGGACAGATCTTTTTCGTATCCGTAACTTCACTGAGAGCCTCCCATGCATCGAGCACTTGTTCGGTTCTGGCCATATCGCTCATGGAGCATCCCGCTTTCAGATCGGGCAGGATGACCTTTTGCTTATCGCCGCTTAAAACATCGGCTGTTTCGGCCATGAAATGTACGCCGCAGAAGATGATGAACTCACGATCGGAGAGATTAGCAGCGTATCTGGCAAGCTCGAAAGAATCTCCGGTCTTATCGGCAAACTGAATAATATCGTCGCGTTGATAGTGATGGCCTAAGATGACAACCTTGTCGCGCAATTTCTCCTTCAACGTATGGATACGCTGGACGATCTCCTGCGAAGTCGTCTCCGAAGAAAGAAAATCTTCTACGGTAACTTCGGATAGCTCCGGTAATATGATCGGTAAGTCAGTAGTTGTCATGATCTCATGTATCGGGCGATAAGCCCTTCTCGCATTCTTGTCAAATTTCAAACGGCAGTTTCGTAAGCTTTGCCGGGACCTTTGCGTCTCCGACATTTGCACTCATATCCGGAATTGCATAGGCCGTCTTAATAAATGCAAGTCCGATAGAATTTTCCAGCAATGGTGAGAACGCCAGGCTGGTGATCTCTCCGATCGCCTCACCATCGGAATTCACAATCGCTACGGGTAGAGATCCGTTAGCAAACGCTCCTTCGATCTTGATGCCCATCAGATGTCGCTGCACCTTATCGTAGGTATCAAGCCGGGCAATAACTTCCTGGCCGATGTAGCATCCTTTTGTCCAGCTAATAGCCTGGACAAGCGTCGTCTCAAGCGGATTATGCTTCTCATTCAGCTCATTGGGTGCAGTCGGAATGCCGGCTTCGATCCGTAAGAGATTATACGTATCGTCATCGAGCACTGTTCCGCCTGCTGCTTCTATTCCCTTCTGAAGGAATTGCTTTAATTCGCTCCTTTTCGATGCATCTGCGAAGATCGCCCATCCGCTTTCAATAATTCGATGTGTCTTTTGCAGCATAACGGGCACTCCCTGAATATTTAATTCAAGAAAATGAAAATTCTGCAAACCGATCAGGCTCGTTTCTGTGAACTGCTGCAGGAAGCTGAGAGCTTGCGGACCGAAGACGAGCAACTGCGATAAAGAAGCGGATATCTTCTCGAATTTCGCATCTTCCATGATGACGAATTTATTCAGCCATTCGATAACCTGATCTTCTCTTCTGCCGCTTGAAATGAGCAATGCTCCTTTGCCCTGCGAGAGCACGGTCAGAAGATCGATGATCCTTCCTTTTTCAGTCGTTAGAACCGTCTGTGCTCCGGCTCCGGGCTTATCCACAAGCGAAAGAAGTTCGTTCGTTGACATTCGATGCAGCAAGTCGATGGCATCGGCTCCGGTTGCGCGGATGCGTCCGAACTTCTCGGAGGCATCGAATAGGGCTAACGATCTATGGGCCTTTTCGTAGGATTCAATATTCATAAGGCTTTAAAACGAAAGATAGCGGGGATGAATTCAGAAATACAGCAGAACGATAAGCCGTATATTTGTTGCAGAATTCACTATTATCCCAAATCGCTATGACAAAACGCAGTCCAATCGCCGTATTTTTCCTAAGTATCTTCACCCTTGGCATCTATATTATCGTCTGGCGTGTAAAAACCAAGGGCGAGATGAACCGCTTGGGATGCAACATCCCGACTGCCTGGCTGCTCATTATTCCTTTCGTTAATATCTGGTGGCTATGGGAATATGCCGAAGGCGTTGAGAAGGTAACACAGAAGCAAATGTCGCAGGTCGTCGCATTTATTCTTCTTCTGCTACTGAGCGCGATCGGCGATGCAGTCATTCAAGATTCATTCAACAAGATCAATCTTGTCAGTGAGATCAGAACAACAACGGCATAATTTGCCATTCGTTTTTCAACCTGGGGAGTGGGTGGAATCCATTCCCCGATTTGAGAGCTGCACCGCAGATCGATGGTGAGACGGGTTCTTCTTCTGGCCGCCTTTTTTGCGCTGGCAATCGGTCTCTATCGCAACGGTCTCCATATCCCGTACTATGACGATGATTATCAGGAAGTCTTCACCACTCCGCATGAAACCCTGACGCATGCATTCGTTATTTCGAATCCGTTCAATCATTTTTATCGTCCCTTCGAAACGGCAATTCTTTCAGCTATTCAGTTTCATTGGAATTGGGATACGTTTCCGCTAAGGCTGGTTCATCTCCTTTTGCATGCAGCCGGTGTATTGCTTGTTTTTCATATGCTTCGCACATGGAAAGTATCACTCGTTGCGAGTGCGATTGCTTCCGTATTCATGCTTGCCTCGCAGATGAGCGTCTATGCCATGGCGAGTAATAATACCGTTTCGCAACTGCTCGGAGCATTCTTTTCCGCTCTATCGATTTGGATGCTGTATCGATATCTTTCTGTGGCAACTGAGTCGCGAAGCCGATGGAATATGATGGTAAGCCTTCTCTTCTTTTTTCTTGCACTTCTTTCGAAGGAGACGAGTGCCTCGCTTCTACTCTCTCTTCCGTTACTCGCCTTTGTATTTCAGGATAGAAAAAAAAGCTTTGCAGGGCGTCTGAAGAAGGTAGTTATTTTCTCATTGCCGTATTTCGTATTATTTGTCATCTATTGGTGTCTGAGGGCTAACTCCGGCGCATCTGTTCCGGATGCGAACGGACCGATCACAGCATACCACTTCGATCTGGGCAGCAATGTTGTTCGTAATGTGGGATTATTCATCGGGCAGACTTTCCTTCCACTATCGACCGTGACGGTTCTCCGGTATTTTTATCTTCATGATATCGCTGCCATTATTTTGGCAGTAGTATTTACCTTGCTTTTTGCTACCATTCTCCTCTACGGACTGTGGAAATCGCCTCGAAGGAATTTTGCAATGGTGATCTTTTGCTTTATTTTTTTTAGTTGGCTTCCGATGATCTTCATTACGCATATTACGGAATGCTATATGTATAATTCCGTGATCCTCGTCTCTGTTCTATTCGGAATTGCAGCGGAGTATTATTGGAGGCTTGCGTCGGAGCGGCGATCATTCCTCAGCATAGGAGCCCTCAGCATTTTTTCAGTGGTCGTAGTCACCAATGCCCTGGGCACTGATGAAAAATGTTCGGATATGGCGGAACAAGGGCGTCGTGCAGAGATTCTCTTTCCACAAATTGTGAGCGCAGCAAAGAAGATGCCTGCGGGATGCTCAATGATTCTCACGAATCTGAAGGATGCGCAATTTTCGCAATCACGATATCTTATGCCTTGCTTCAATGTGCTGAATCATTCCGATTCGCTTGTTCACTACTATTCCGGGCGGGCAGATATTATTCTCTCACGAGGAGATTTAGAAGATCTCACATTGCTTCCACCCGGACGTAGTGGAATCGTCTTCGGCTGCGATCCTAAGACTTTGCGCGTTCAGCCGGTAGCATCGAGGCCTGACTCGCTTCTACACTTATTTTCCGAGAGATGAAGCGGACTCTTTCATATCTGTCGGCATTTATCGGCTTCATTGTTCTTGCCGCCTTCGTGTATAGAAACGGATTTCATATTCCGTATTTCTACGACGATTACGAGCATGTATTCACTCATCCTGGGTTCGATCTCTTCGGCAGCTTTCTTCAGGCCAATGGCTACGCACATTTTTACAGACCGTTGGAAAAGATCCTACTTTCGGTCGTTCAAATGCAATGGGGCTGGGATACATTTCCGATCCGCATACTCCATATCCTGCTCCATGCCTCCGGAGCATTGCTCGTTTTTCATGCGCTTAGGACATGGAAGATGAATACGATCAGCGCTGCAGCGGGAGCGATCTTCATGATCGTCTCGCAGCTCTGTGTCTATGCAGTGGCAAGTAATGATTCGCAGTCGCAGCTCGAAGGCGCATTATTTTCTGCGCTTGCACTTTGGCTCCTTTATCGATATACGAATCAAGCCCACCACCATGTCTGGAAGTATGTGGCAAGCGTCGGATGCTTCTTGCTTGCACTTTTCTCGAAAGAAACGAGTGCAGGACTTTTGATTGCCATTCCATTTGTAATCAATGCTCAGGGAGATTCTCGTCAACCGATTTCCAAGCGCATTCAGAAGATGCTCTTGCTCCTTACTCCATACGCAATCTGTTTCCTGATCTATTGGGTTCTCAGGCTGAATGCCGGAGGCTCGACAGCAGCATTCGGTGCTACGAGTTACTCGTTTCATTTCGGGCTTAATGTATTCAGAAATCTCGGATTATTTTTCGTGCAGGCAATTCTTCCGGTTTCAAGTCTTGCAGCGGCTCGAGCAGTTTATTATAGAGAGTACGCGCTGCTTACAGTAATGCTTTTGTATACGGGCCTCTTCGCATACTTCTTTATTTGCGGGTTGCTTCGATCTCCGAGACGGAATCTAGTGATTGGTCTCTCGGTGCTTGCGTTTTGCAGTTGGTGTCCTGCTCTCTTTCTCGGATGGATGAATGAGTTGTATCCGTATAATTCGATCCCGATCATTGCCGCACTCTTTGGAATCTCTGCAGAGTATTATCTATCCTCCAGGAAAACTCCCTTCATTCGATCGGCTGCGATGCTATTGTTTCTGGGTGTCCTAATAACCAATGCGATCGGAACAAACGAAAAGACAATGGGAATGTCGGAGTTGGGAAGCCGTGCAGAAGCATTTCTTCCTCAAGTTATTTCATCGGCGAAAGAACTTCCTGAACATGAGACATTGTATCTTGTGAATCCCGACGGACCTACTTTTGAGTACTCTCAATTTTCCATGCGCGGTTTTCGCGTGGTGGCAGGCTGCGACAGCCTGGTTCGATATTATGCCACGCGTCCGGATTTCCAATATTTCATCAGCGATAGCACAAACTGCGCAGCAGAGATGAAACATTCGCCGGGACTTGCATTCACCTATGATCCGGCAACATTACAAATGTACCGGATGAAGTTCTGATCACCCGATCCTTGCACCGGATGTACCGAACGAGACGATATTTATTATCTGTTCCAAAGCACACTAACTGTAACCATAATTGATCTCAAAGCCAGTCATAGAAAGGGTTCTGCTTTTTGTCGGTCTTGTTGCACTCTCGCTTCTAGTTTATAGAAGCGGCCTCCATATTCCGTATTATGCCGATGACTACCAGCGTCTTTTCACGAATCCCGATGAGGCAATGCGGCACGCATTCACAAAGGCAAATCCTTTTGATGCTTCTTATCGGCCACTTGAAGCATTTTCGTTAGGTTTTATTCAGAGCCATTGGGGCTGGGATACATTTCCGTTTCGCCTCTTGAATTTGCTCTTTCATGCGGCCGGAGCGCTTTTGGTTTTTCATGCGCTTAGGTATTGGAAGATCAGTACGATTACAGCATTAAGGGCAGCCGTATTTGTTATCATTTTGCAGATGGGCGCTGCTGCAATTCTGGGGAATGATACGCAATCGCAAGTCACCGGTGCTTTTTTTTCTGCGCTGTCGCTGTGGCTGTTATATCGCAGTCTGGAATCCGGATCGTTGCAGCTATGGAGATACGCCGGCAGTATTATTTTCTTTTTTCTTGCCCTTCTCTCGAAAGAAACCAGCAGCGGACTTGCTCTCGGTGTTGCTTTTCTCTGCTATGCCTTCTCAAAGAAGGAGAATGTTTCCGGTAAGATTGGCGATTCGATCATCAAGCTCGTGCCCTATGGAATTTGCGTGCTTGCGTATTGGCTGCTTCGGAGCAATGCAGGAGCGATCAGTCCAACACTAGGAAATGCAAATCTTTCACTGAATTTAGGCGCTAATATTCCGATAAATATCGGGCTCTTCATGATCCAGAGCGTTCTTCCGATTTCGAGTATGGCAGTTGTAAAGGCTTTTCAATATCGGGATCATCTTCTCCTCGCTCTGATATTTGTCTTGACATCGGCCTTTACATTAGCAATGTTTTTCGGAGCAATTCGATCCGGAAGGAAGAAACTCGCACTGGGTCTTGTCGTCTTGCTATTCTTCAGTTGGTTTCCGGCAATCTTGCTCAACCATATCGGAGAGCTTTATGCCTATAACTCCATCTTTCTTATTGGAGCGCTATTCGGAATAGCTTTTGAGTACTATCGCACTTCGTTTTCAAAACGTCCGGTCATCCTCGGAGTTTCGTTGCTCATGATCATCGTTGCATTCACAAATTATTCGGGTGTCGAGGAAAAAGCTTCCTCAATGAAGGAACAGGGCGACCGTGCGGCAATATTTCTTCCCCAACTCATTTCCTTGGCGCAGAAAATGCCGCAAAATGAGTGGATGTATCTTGCCGGACCGAAGGATACATCATTCTATTACTCGATGTTCAGAATTCAAGGATTCAGAGTATCGGCACTCTCCGATAGCGTAGTCCGTTTCTTTTCCGGCAGGCCGGATGTCAGAGTTTATGTAGCCGATAGTGCCTCCTGCGCAAAATTGGCCAAGACGTATCCTGGAATCCTCTTCACGTTCGACCCTGCAGACTTCCGGATCTACCCGATGCCGGAGTCCGGACCAGAAAACAACAAATTGAAAATGATCCGATAACTTTTCCCTTATATTACTATTCTATTTTAAAGGCACCTGTATTTTTTATATCAATACTACCAGAACACTATGCCAGAAATGACAACATACGCTCCAGGCAATTTTTGCTGGATGGAGCTAGCAACCAGCGATCAGAAAGCAGCGAAAGATTTCTATTCGAAAGTTTTCGGATGGACAACTGACGATCAACCGATGGGCCCCGATCAATTCTACACCATGCTAAATGTGGGCGGAAAAAGTGTCGGAGCGCTCTATGGTATGGATAAAGCTCAACTCGATCGGAAAGTACCACCACATTGGAATGTTTATATCTCCGTAGCGAGCGCCGATGCGGCGACAGCAAAAGCTATCTCCCTCGGTGGCAAGGCTTTAATGGAGCCGTTCGATGTCATGGATGTCGGAAGAATGTCCATCGTCGAAGATCCGACCGGAGCGATGTTCTGCATTTGGGAAGCGCGCAATCATAAAGGAGCGCAACTTGTCGGAGAGACCGGATCTTTTTGCTGGTGGGAGTTGAACACCAGAGATACTGCAAAGGCAAAAGCATTTTACACAACTCTTTTCGGCTGGACAGTCGGAGGAGATGCAAACTACACCGAGTGGAAGAATGGTGATCAATCCATCGGAGGAATGATGGAGATCCAAGCTGAATGGGGCCCGGTACCGCCGAACTGGCTTGCCTACATAATGGTACCCAATTGCGATGAAACAGTGTCCAAGATCAAAGAGGCTGGAGGTTCAGTCATGATGGATGCTATGGATATTCCCGATATGGGACGTTTTGCCGTCGTCGCAGATCCGCAGCATGCTGTATTTGCTGTGTTTCAAAGGAATGCGAAGTAAACAATTCCGCCTTCATTTTTTCCTGTAATCGGCCTCATCAATGGTCCTGTTTAAGTCAGGCAGGAGCAAAGATTAGGCCGATTTTTCACGCTGGTGAGGAAGCTATTTCCCGGAGGAAATCGGCATTCTCCAAATTACCCTCCCGGTCGAAAAAATGTCTTAATTTCGTCCTGAGTATTATGTCATTATTTCACACAATACATACGGAGGATTAATCTATGAGTCTCGTCGATAGAGCGAAAAACATCATCATTACTCCGAAGACGGAGTGGGCCGTCATAGCCGGAGAAGAGGCCAATGCCAGCGCAATCTACACCGGCTATGTGCTTCCTTTCCTGATTGTCGATGCCGTCTTTGCATTCATCGGCCATGCCTTTATTTGGGGCTTCGGTCATTATGGTGATTTTGCAATGAGATGGGGCATCTACAATGCCGTGCTGATCGTTGTTGGCGGAACGCTCGGAGTGTGGCTTACGGCAATGGTCGTCAATGCTTTGGCGCCCTCATTCGGATCGGAGAAGAATATGGGTAGGGCTATGCAGCTAGTTGCATATTCCTACACTCCGGCATGGGTCGGTGGACTGTTGATGATCCTTCCGATGATCGGCTGGATCGGTTCGCTCTTCGGACTCTACGGCATATATCTTATCTATCTGGGGTTGCCCCATATCATGAAGACACCGGCCGACAAGGTTATTACCTACATGGTGATCGCTATACTGGTGTTGATCGGAATATACATTGTTGTCGGCTTGCTATTTGCAGCAATCTTCCTCGGTATGTTCGGGCTGGGAGTTGCTTCCAGTATGAACTGGAGAATGAATATGTGATCGCTGGTAATGAAATTTTCTTGAAGGGCGGATCGATCCGCCCTTTTTTTTGTCACAAATGGGAGGAGTTGTGTGTCATAACACATATATCTACGCACAACCTATGTCAATGAAAGAGGAAGACACTGTTAGCAACTCAAGAAGAGATTTTTTGCGAGTCTTTGGTGCCGGTTTGGCCGGCATTACCATCGTCGGATTCGCAGCACCGATGTTTGAAGGGTGTAGCTCCGGCACTTCGGCAGATACAACCGATTCGGCCGATGCAGGGAAGACGATAACTGTAGACGTATCATCACTAGCAGCCGATGACATGGCCATTCATGCCGCAACTCCGAGCAAAAAAGAAATTCTTGTCGTACGAAAATCGGCAGGTGTGTTTGTTTCCGTTCTCCTTGTTTGCAAGCACATGGGCTGTACCTATCCGAGTATCGACCTCTCCGGCCAGAAGATCGCCTGCAGTTGTCACGGTTCTCAGTATTCGATCTTCGGCCATGTAACACAAGGACCGGCGACTACGGATCTGACGACATTCACCACGACATTCGATTCGGCATCGAACAAGGTAACCGTCAAATTCTAAACAGAGTTGATGATGTCTTTCATCAACTCATGCTGCAACCCGTTTGAGGCAATGATGCCCTTTCGGTAGATCGAATAATCCGATCCATCATAATGCGTGATCATTCCGCCTGCCTCGCAAACGATCAGACTTCCCGCTGCGCTATCCCACGGAGCAAGGTGTGCTTCGAAAAACCCATCGAACCTTCCGCAGGCAGTGTAACAGAGATCAAGTGCTGCACTGCCGAGACGGCGTACAAGCAATCCTCGATGGAGAAAGGCATCAAAGCGCTCGATGGCTTTGTCTTCATTCTTGGCAATATCGTAAGCAAATCCGGTAACAAAAAGCGACAGGCCGTGATCGGTGATCTCCGAGACATGGATCGGTTTCCCATTTAGATGTGCGCCGCCACCACGGATCGCCGTAAACATCTCATCGCGAGTAGCATCGTAGATCGCGCCGCACTCGATCTGACCTCCGACCTCGACTCCGATCGAAACGCACCAGATCGGAAGACCATGTGCGAAATTAATCGTACCGTCGATAGGATCGACGATCCAACGAATCCCGGAATTCGTTTTCGTGCTTGCCCCTTCTTCACCGAGATATTCATGATCGGGATAGATCTTTGCAACTTCCGATTGAATATATTCTTCATTCCGTTTATCGACATGCGTGACCAGATCGAACTGATTGGTTTTTCGCTCGATGCGCAATGCCTTGCTTTGCTCGGCAAGAGCAAATATCCCTGCCTCCCGTGACAGGCGGATCGCAAGATCGAGATACCCTTTACTTTCGGAATTCGATATCATTCTTCAAATAAATATGTTATCTTTGAAATAATGGACACATTTCTCTTCGCATGCGCAGGATACATTATCGGTTCGATCCCAGTTGCTTACCTGCTTGCGAGAAAACAATTCGGTATCGATCTGCGTCATAATGGCTCGCATAATATCGGAGCCAGGAACGCCTATGAATCTACCGGAAACAAACGACTCGGCATCACGGTACTTATCCTCGACATGCATAAAGGGATCATCCCTCTCCTGCTCTTGGATAAACTCGGATACTGCAGCATGACGCCTATCATCGCTGCTACGATTATTCTGGGCCACTGTTACCCGATCTGGCTGAAATTCCATGGAGGCCGCGGTCTTGCAACCGGAGCAGCGATCATGCTACTGACATCGCCGGATATTCTCCTTTGCTGGTTGATCGTCTACGGAGTTTCGGGCTTCCTGAAAAAGAATGTGCACTTCCAATCGCTGGCTGCGACGGTAGGATGCGCAGTATTCGAACTTCTCGTCTATCCAAGTTCTCTCTTCTTTCACTTCCATTTCGTTTGCAAGGGAGATCCTCTTGCCTTTCATTATTCAACGCTCGGCATGTTAATGATCATTCTCTCCCGGCACATTCAACCGGTTATTGCTCTTTTTCGGAAAACCCAAGCATGACGGAGAAACTACACTACGACTTTTTGCCGCAGTTGGATAATCCGGCAAATGTCCATCGGATCGAGATGGAGATGATCCCTATCGGCTCACTGGTGCTTGATGTGGGTTGTCATACGGGAATCCTTGGTGAAATTCTTCGGAAGGAAAAGCAGGCAAAGGTGATCGGCATTGATACGGATTCCGAAGCGCTCCGGGTGGCGGGCGAAAGGCTTCAAGCTGCACATCTTATCGATGTCGAACAGGACGGTTGGAGCGAAAATCTGCTCCGTGAAGGCTTTCATAATTTTGACGTGATACTTTTTGGAGATGTCTTGGAACATACGCGCTACCCCGAACGTATTCTTCTTCAGGCAAAAAATCTGCTCAGGATCGGCGGCCGGATCGTCGTTAGCGTTCCGAATGTCGCTCACTGGCGCGTTCGCCTGGGTTTGCTCTTTGGCAGATTTGAGTACGGCGATTCGGGAATTCTCGACCGTACGCACTTGCGCTTTTTTACTCGGCAAAGCGCAAAGGCATTGCTGGAGAACTCGGGTTATCATGTGCTCGCAACCGATGTTGCCGGTTACTCTCTACCGCATTGGTTGATACGGATGTTTCCCGGATTATTTGCAGTGCAGATCGTCATGAACGCCGAGCCGAGATAATTTTTTTTGTATGTCAAGGTTTTTTTCCATATCACAAAGGACATTTCATCGTATGATGCTTGGTACACAACTTCTTGCCTTCATGGCTCTCCTTGCGCCTCTGGGATCGTGTTCGAGCAAAGATAAACCCGATCTTGAGAAAGCGCATATTTATGCGGTTAGCGCTTCTACAGTAAGCGATCGCGATTCGCTTAACGACAACATCACTTCAACACGGCACAATGCCATTACTCGTGCAGTTGCCAAAGCTAGCCCGGCCGTTGTCGGAATTAATGTTACAGAGATCCGCGAGCAACGGATCTATGATCCTTTCGAAGGTTTTGACGATCCGTTCTTCCGGCAGTTCTTCGGCAATCAACGCCGTGGACCGACAACACAAAAGTATAAAGTTGAAGGTCTCGGATCCGGGTTTCTCATTTCACCCGATGGATACATTCTCACCAATGATCACGTCGCCGGTAATGCTGCGAAGATCATTGTGACGACAACATCAGGGAAGCAATATGATGCGAAGCTGGTCGCAACCGATCCCATCCAGGATGTTGCGCTGGTCAAGATCGATGCCGAAGATCTCCCCTATCTCACGCTTGGTAATTCTGACGATCTTGCCATCGGCGAATGGGCAATTGCGATGGGAAACCCATTTGGTCTATTCAAAACCAATGATAAGCCTACCGTTACCGTCGGAGTTATTTCCAATACCGGTGTGAATCTTGGGTTGGAGCAGGGAAAGAACTATCGTGGAATGATCCAAACCGATGCTGCTATTTCAAGTGGCAACTCCGGAGGGCCACTGTTAACGGCTAACGGCGAAGTTATAGGTATAAATGCCATTATTCATACGACAGCTCAGAATTACGAGGGTGCAGGTTCGATCGGTTTGGGATTCGCTATTCCTATCAACAAAGTAAAGACGATCATCGAAGGTTTTCGCTCCGGCAAAAAAGCGAACCGGAATTTTGGAAGTCTCGGATTTATCGGGCAGACTCTCGACGATGACATTAAGCAGTATATCAATGTGCAGGCCGATGACGGACTTGTCGTCACAAATCTCTATCGCAATTCTCCTGCAATGGCTTCAGGCTTGCAGGTCGGAGATGTTATTACGGCGATCGATGGTGAGCATGTCCGCTCTTTGGAGGATCTCAATAGCATCTTAACAGATCGCAAAGTCGGAGATGTCGTAACATTTACCGTACTGCGCAGTGAGGGAAAGATGCAGTTGAAGATGCAATTGCCATCTGCAAAGTAGGACTGGGATTTATGGGATTCGTTGCGATTCCTGAGATGAAAATAAAAAAAGGTCAGGCTATGCCTGACCTTTTCTTGTTTCAAGGAGTTGAGCTCAATTCTTCACGATCTCGTAATCCTTGGGGATCTCAAAAACGTCGTCATCGACTTTTTCTTCCTTCAATTCTTTCAGTTCGCTTTTGATGAATACTTTTCCATCTTTCGTTAAGGTCATCTTTACCGGCACTTTGCCTTCGCCTGCGATGGGCTTGAGGAGCGCCATGATCTGTTCCATGCCGCCTTCGCCTGTACGGTTCCTGCCAAGAAAGGCATCACGCATGACATCGTAAAATTTCAGGCGCGGGTCCTGTGTGATCCACATATCCATATCCATTCCTTTGAACGTACCTTTGTATTCTTCGCAATCAAGGCCATTGATCGTTTGCTTTGCACCGGTCGGCTTCGGAAGCATCTCGTCAAGAGAATCGAGGAGATCGGAATGCGCGTTGATCGAATCGTCAACTTTACTTCGGGCAGCATCGGCTGCTCGTAAATTCGAAACATAGGCACGCTTGCCGACAAGAATCGTCATCGTTCTTGCATTACGATCGATAATGCTTTTTGCCGGGAAAAGCCCTCCGAACATCCCTACTTCATAGGCAACTTTATCTCCACGAACGTACAACGTAATTGTCGCATTGATGCCAACGCCGGATGATGGAGCTTTCGACTCAGCGCTTGGCGATGGAGCAGTGTAGGTCGTATCGTGCTTCTCTTTTTTTGGTGCGAATCCGCTTGCATCGAGCGAGATCTGCTGAACGATCTTTCCCTCAAATGCCCTGCCAGGCATCGAGGCTTTGTCGCTGCAGGAAGAGAGAAACGTTACTAGGAGAATGAAGAAAAAATACTGGCTGACGTGTTTCATAATGAAATATAATATTTTTTTTACTCCTTTACGACCGATCTTTTTATTAGTTCCGTACCATTAGAAATCATCACCATATAGACACCAGGAGTTAAGCGTGAAATATCGAGCATAGGATCGACTCCCAGTTCAGTCATGACCTCCGTATAGCCATGCGCTCTTCCGAGTTGATCGAAGATGCGAATTTTATATTCGCAGTAGGATCTAAGGCCTCGTAAATGCAATTCCCTCTGTGCGGGCTGGGGATAAAATGATATATTGGACGATTCACTTTCTGTACCCATGGCAGATGCCTTTGGAGGAGTGAAGGACCACCAATCTCTTAACTCCCCAGTGTCACCAATGCCGGTTCCGGTGCCTATATAGGCGGTATCCCCAATTACTGTGGCAACTGCACCAGTTCGTATCTGTGATGGAAAGAACTCAATCTGGCTCCATGTACGCATCGACGTATCGTAGGAAAACACTTGATAAAAATATTGATCGTGCTTATGTTCGCCAAGCATAAGATAGCCCTTCCCCTTGATTGCAAATGCAACACCTTTGGCTCGACCGAGCCCCGGAAATACCGGAAGAGCAGTCCAAGCATTTGTACTTGGGTCATACCTATAAAAATCGTTAAAGGAAGAATCTAAAGTTTCTCCTCCCATCCAATAACCGTAAGAACCGATGCTAAACATCGCAGGAAATCCTCTGGGAGCAGCAGGGATATCTTCTTTTTTCGTCCATTTGTCGCTAGCCGGATCGTATTGATAAAATGAAGGATTGACAAAGTCACCACCCCCAATGTATGCCTTCCCATTCAATACGAAAACGCCATTCCCTTCAATTGTCACATCGGGAAAATCCGCCTTGCGTGACCAACTATCGAGAACAGCGTCATATTCCCACAGATCTTTTTTACGGTCGCAACTTCCTAGAACAGTATCAAGGCCAAGGCCGACGTATCCCTTCATCCCTATGCTAAATCCGATGCCATTCAGACGATTAGTCATGACTCCCGGAAGATCAAATTTCTTCGTCCAGGTTCGCTCTCTGGGGTAATACTCGTAAAGCTCTTTACCTGATTTTCCCCCGCCGTAGTAAAACTTTTCTGCGATCGAGAATGCAAGAGCACCATCATTGCCAGTTCCCGGAGGGTATGGGATACTACCCCACGACTGTGCGCCGGAAGTCTTAGCTAAGATGCACAGCCCGATGAGAAGCCAACATTTCCACATATTTTAGGACGATTACACGAATGCTATAGAACATTAGGCAAAGAGTATAGTGCCTTCGTCAATTCGATCTTGGAGGGGAATGTCGAATTAACTCTACCTATTTTTTTGTTTCATTTCATCTACTTTTTCCAATTAAAATCTCATGCCCTCTTATGAAAGGAACACCGTTAACCGAGCAAACCTATAATTACATTGTCGAAAATTTTGCCGTCGAAGAAGCCATGCTGCTGCAGCTCATGCAGAAGCGTGCCGAAGAAGCCGGGATTCCGATGATCATGATATCCGAAGAGCAAGCGAAATTCCTCGGCTTCTTCCTGAAAGCTATTCGAGCAAAGCGTGTTCTTGACATCGGAACACTGTTCGGCTATAGTGCTGCAATCATGGCGAAAGCGATCGGCACGGATGGCGAAGTCGTCACGCTCGAATTCGAACCTCTTCATGCTAACGCTGCCCGCGCGAATTTTAAGCATTTGGGTTTGCAGAACATCTCTCTTCTTCAGGGGCCGGCGATCGATCACATGAAGACAATGAAGGACGGAATTTTTGATTTCATTATGATCGATGCCGATAAACCGAATTATTCGCTCTACCTGAAAGAATCGCTTCGCCTCATCAAAGATGGAGGAGTGATCGCCGGAGATAATGCTCTTGCCTGGGGAAAGATCGCCAATATGCATCTGCCCGTTTACGATCCCGATTATGTCAGCGCAACAGCAATGCAGCAGTTCAATAGAGAATTTGCTGCGGATAAATCCATGTTCAGTTGTATCGTCCCTGTAGGTGACGGATTGGCAATGGGGTACGTTAAGAAGTCATAACATCTTTTACAAAAGCTACATGAATCTTTCGAATCCTAAAGGGGTGCGGCTGCTTCTCCCTACACTCATTCTCCTTCTTTTTTCTACTGCATTCGCGCATCCGAAATCCTCTCTCCTTTGGGAAATCTCAGGTCATGGATTGAAGACTCCTTCCTATCTCTATGGCACCGTGCATTCGTTTGATGAGCGTGCGTTCCGCTTTGCGAAGCTTGCCGAATCCTATATTGCTAAATGCGAAGCCTTCGGCATGGAGATCAATATGTCGAATTTAGAAGGAGTTGACATCTTCGGAATGATGAAATATATCACGATGCCGGGAGATACGACACTCGATATGTTAATGACGCCTCAGCAATATGCGAAGCTCGACGCATATGTTACCGATACTCTGCATCTCTCTTTGGTCATGTTCAAATCGATCAAGCCGATGTTTCTTCTTGGAATGCAGGAAGGAATGAGCCTGTCAGCAGATTCATCCGATTTCCTCGATGAGTATTTCATGAAGTTTGCCGAGAAGCATAAGAAGGAAATCATCGGTATCGAAACGATCGAAGAGCAAGTGAGAGCGCTCGATCTTGTTCCTCTTAAGGAACAGGCAAAAATGGTTATGGATATGATAGAACCCGATACAACGAAGCCCGAGGCCTCGATCGAAGATCTTGTCGATATCTATGCCCGTGGCGATCTCGATGCGATCTATTCGTACTATAAAAAAGAAGATCTTTCCAATACCTTTAATGCTGCTCTTATCACCGATCGCAATCACCGAATGGCAGATCGTATCGATTCGATCATGCATAAGAAGAGTCTATTCGTAGCCATCGGCGCCTTGCATCTTCCGGGCGATGAAGGGCTAATCAACTTACTCCGCAAAAAAGGATATGCTCTCACACCTCTGTGGAAAAAAGATTAGCTCTCTTTTCCGATCCTTCCATATCTACTGAATAGCAGAAAGAGCGTAATTTCTTCGTAAATTCGTCCATGCTTAATTGGATTTGGCTTGGACTTATCATCATCGCTATTGCTGTCGCGACAGGACGTGATATTTCCGAGCTATCGCAGGACCGGTTCCGAAACGGGAAAGCACTACCGCTGACCGTCCTCGCAACCAAACAAGTAAGCCCCGATCATTATAGTAGTGAAGTGATCCTTCTCCGTTCGGATCTTACGACATTCTACGATCCTTCCGATATTCGCACGCTTCACTCCGATACTCTTCACCTTACCGTCGAACAGACTTATGCCGGAGTTGCTTCATTCGCCCTGCCGTCGGATGCGCTCAAAGTATGGCAGGATATGGCGGCAGCACAGGGCGATGAAAAACGAGTGACCGGTATTGCGCATAATTCGCAGACACCTGGTGCGTTGCTCTTCACTCCTGATCCAGTGAAATTCCGAGTGCTTGCAAAGGTCGCCAACGACGGCTTGCTCAAGAGCGCCGATACAGCTGTCACCATTATCCTGGGTCTGATCGGAGTGATGGCTCTCTGGCTCGGTATTATGAAAATTGCCGAGGCTGCCGGACTCATTACTCTTCTCGCAAAGCTTGCGAAGCCTTTGATGGTCCGGCTCTTTCCGGAAGTACCGCCGGAGCATCCGGCAATGGGCGCAATGCTTTCGAACATGGCTGCAAATTTCCTGGGGCTATCGAACGCAGCGACGCCGCTGGGATTGAAAGCAATGGAAGAATTGAATAAGCTCAATCCGAATGCCGGAACAGCAACTAACGCCATGTGTATGTTTCTGACGATCAATACGAGTGCCATTACGCTCATACCGGCCACAGTTATCGCTATCAGACTCTCACTTGGCTCGAAGAATCCTTCGGAGATCATTATTCCGACGTTCATTGCCACAATTATCGCTCTCATCTGCGGCGTGATGTTCAATAAATTCATTCAGCGTTTTTTCCCCATCAAAGAAGCGAATGATTGAACTGCTCAAGATACTATCGACGCTTGCCGTACCGCTGGTGATTCTGATCATCGTCGGAGTGGGTGCATTCAAGAAAGTCAAGGTCTATGAAGAATTTGTCGAAGGAGCGAAAGAAGGATTTACTACAGCTGTTCGTATCATTCCGTACCTTGTAGCAATGCTCTGTGCGATCGGAATGTTTCGTGCAAGCGGAGCGATGGATTTTCTGACGAGCGCTTTGAGCCCGATCACCGGAGCTATCGGTATTCCGAGCGAAGTATTTCCGCTTGCCGTGATCCGCAATCTTTCCGGCTCCGGCTCTCTTGGCCTGATGACCGATCTGGCAAAAACATACGGAGCAGATTCGTTCATCGGAAGGCTTTCGGCCATCATGATGGGAAGCCATGAGACGACGTTCTATGTGCTGGCAGTTTATTTTGGCTCCGTTGGAGTCAAGAAAGCCCGGCATGCACCGTTATCGGGAATCTTTGCCGATATAATCAGTGTCATAGTAAGTGTAATTCTCGCAAGAGCAATGTTTTTATGATGAAGAAATATCTTTTCCCGATTCTTCTTCTGGTGTGCATTGTTCGCTCAGGCCCGGCGCAGAACCTCTCTGACCGTGCACAACCCTCTTCGGACCCGAGCCAAAAATATCAAGGCGTTGGTGGCGGGCTCGGAGCAAGTATCTTCCAGGGCAAGCCCTACCTCCTCTTGAATGCTGCAACCCAATTCGAACTGTGGAAAACTCTTGGTATCGGCATCGATGGCAATATTCGCATTGGCAGCGACGGAAAATTCCGTAAAGAGGATTTTGACGATTGGTACGATGCACTCCGATGGATCAGCTATATCCGCATCGGTCATCCCGGCGAAGATCTTTATGCTCGCATCGGAGGACTCAATAACGTCACGCTCGGGCACGGTACGATCGTCGATAATTATTCGAATAATTCTTCCTACGACGATCGCCGCATCGGCCTTATCGGCCGGATCGATATGGGAGCCTTCGGCGGCGATGCGTTTACTTCCGATGTGCTTGTCAATAAAGGCCTCGTTGCCGGGCGCGGATTCGTGCGGCCTTTCCAATTCGTGCCGCTTTTAGGAAAGAACTGGTTCTTCTCGAATATCGAACTTGGCGGAACGGCATCATACGACTTCGATACGAATGCCGTTCGCATCATTCCGAATCATCCGCCGTACGTTCAGGTCTTTCATGTAAAGAATGGAGACGAAGTTCGCGATTCGATCGTCATTCTCAAGGATTCGGCACGAGTCCCTTCTCCGCTTACCGTCTACGGCGTCGATGCATCGGTAACGGTGTGGAAGAGCGATAATCTCGAAGGCAAGGTCTACGGTGACTATGTCGATATCGTGCATTTCAATCAGGGCTTCATGTTCGGCGCACGCTCAAGCTTCCTCCTCGATTCTTCAACTTTCGTTGACCTTCGGTTGGAGCGATATCTTTTCAAGAATCATTTCCTTCCGAATTATTACAACTCCTTCTACGAACGAGAGAGATTCAACGATGATATCGATACGCTGAGCTATATCACGAAAGCTACTCGGCTTGCCGATACATCGAGCGGTGAGGGAAACGGATTCAAGTTCGGAAGCTTCTTCAATTTCAGCGATAAGGTGCAGGTCGGAGTTACGTATGCGCATCTTGATAATCTCCGGCATGCAGATCTTCTGCAGATATCGCTGACCTTCCCGAAGATCTGGTGGAAATTTTTCGGAGCTATCAACTACATGAAAAGCAACATCGACGGACCGAAAGATTATATCGGATTCAACGAAAACACGCTAGCCTCGGCGCGGCTCTCATTCCAGCCATACAAATTCCTCGTGTTTAATCTTCTCATGCGGTGGACCTTTACGCGCGATGCGAATAATCACGTTTCGACGCAATCGATCATTGAGCCGAAGGCCGTTTTTATTGCACGATTCTAAGAGCGAGTGCCGGCGATCAGAACGAATCGCCTCGTAAGGTGCGAGCACGCTTGCGTGCTTCGGTGCAGAGCGGAGATTTCGGATATCTCTCTAAAAAATCCTCATACATTCGCTGCGCCTTCGGTTTATCCTTGATCATCGTTTCAACGATCTCCGCTTCGCGGAATGTTGCTTTATCCAAAAGCGGACTTGTCGACATCTTCTCCTGCATCGAGGCAAGCAATGCAAGAGCATCGTTCGGCTTACCCTGCTGAACGAGGATATCCACGGCTCTCATGATGGATTCATCGGCGATCGTTGCCGTCGGATAGGTTTCCGGAATGGAGCGGTATGCCGAAAGCGCTGCATTCACATCGTTACCCAGCGACTGCAGTTCGGCTTTGGCAAAAAGTTTGAGAGCTGCATCGTTGCCGCCATTCTCGGAGATCAGCGAATGCAAGGCGATCGCATCGTTGGCGTAATCGCTATTGGGATCGGCGATGATGGAGTCGAGCTTTGCCGTTGCCGAGTCGAAGCTTCCGCTGAAATAATCGATACGCGCACGCTCGAATAGAATATGCTTCAAGACTTCGGCATCTTCAGGACGGCGACGACTAGCAACAAGGCCGGAGATCTTATCAAGGCGTCGCAAAGCCGTCGGCAGATCGTTCAGCGCCAGAGCGATCTCCTCCAGAGCAAAATACGCATCGCGTGTCCGTTCGGTGAGCGATGGCGAGCGCGAGACGATCAGCTCGTAAATTCCTTGTGCTGCCGAGTAATCATGGAGTATCTTGAACGAAAGCTCGCCGGCATGAAGCAAGGCATTGAAGGCAAGTTCGTTCGGACGGTTCAGCGAGAAATCCTGGTACTCGCTGACAAGCCTGCGGATCGAGTCCCGCGGCGGCTCCGGCATCGAGCGCAAGTACGCTTCCTTCGTTTCTAAATACCCAAGCTCGGCCATGGCGACGAAATCTTTTCTGCGCGGATCGGTGGCTGCACCTTCGCGGAATCGCTTGATCGCTTCTTTATATGCCGTGACGGCAACATCGAGCGCTCCTTCTTTGCGAACGCGTTCGGCAAATTGGAAAAGCTCGTCTCCGCCGGCGCTGCGAGAAATGGAAGTTATTCCCATATCGTCGAGCTTCAGGAAGATGGCAAGCGCTCCGCGATAATCCTTCAACTCGCCATAGCACCAGCCAAGCAGACGCAACTCGGCGACGGAAGCTTTCTTAATATCGATATGCGAAGTCACCACGCGGAGGATCTGGCGGCGAAGGCTTGTATCGGCAGTAAAGAGAGCGATGCGCTGCTGGATGTAGGAGAGATTCTGATCGTTCGAATGCAGCATGGCAAGATACTCTTTCGTACCCTCTTCGTATTTGCCAAGCTTGAAATAGAGGCCGGCGATCTCGCCGGTGAGCAGATCGCCTTCTTCCGATTTCTTCCGCTGCTCCAGAAGCATGGCAAGAGCCTCTTCCTGGTAGCCCACTTCCATCATCGTCTGAGCGACGACGATAGAAGTCGAATAATATCCTGCATCCTTTGCGAACTTCCCGGCAGCGGCAAAGGCTTCCAAGGCTCCGGCCTTATTATTAAGCTTCGTACGCACACGGGCAAGATTCAGATAGAGATCGAATGTCGGCGGCTCTGCTGCTATGCGCTGTGTGAGCAGGGTTTCCGCTTCGGCATAACGCTTCAGCGCATAAAGGCCGCGGAAAAGGCCTTCGGAGACTTCCGTTACTGCCGGGCGAGCCTGATGCAATTCGCCATAGATGCGTATAGCATTGGTAAGATCATGCGTTTCCTCATAGACTCGGGCAAGCTGGTATTGCGAACTGAACGTGCGATCGTTCATCGGCTGCGCCCAAAGCGTGCCGGAAATGAGGAAAACAGATGCTATGGATAGAATAAATAGCTTCACAAATTGGCGTACGAATTTCCCATGATTTTGTAACCCGATTTCAAGGGGAAAAGTCGCCGGAGTGGGAAAAGGAAAGAGGTAAAGCAATTCTTATCCAGTCAGGCCTGTTCTTTTGGGCATGATCGGTAATTTGCTGAATGGAGATACTATCATATTACTATTTTTCATAGTAATACCGATCTTCATTCTCATTCTGTTTGTCAAGGGCAACCGCCCTAAACCGCCCGAAGATGAATGGGATAAATGGTCAAAGCTATAAACCAACCCCCGCATCTTAGCACCGTATATCCCGCCTTGCCAAAATTCGCGTTGAGTCGGCATGGCGTTGATGAAATATGGCCCTAATAGGTTAGGAGGCGTTGAATCGTGCTGTCGTGACTGTACATGCTATCGCTAGGAATTTCGATATAATGGAATTTTTCATGGCTAATTATCTGGCCGGTGTCGCCTAGGTCACGGCGAATCCTGGCAATGAAGTCCACCAAGGACGATATCGCGTGCGTATTTCCACTACCAAAAACGGATTCCAAAATAGCCGGGATCTCGGGATCGGCGGAATAAACATAAAGCTTTGACAGGCATCTATTCACCTCTAACTCAGTCCACGGTTTGCTGCCTGTATTCCGCTGATATGGCTTTAGTGACGGAACGTCGCCAAAGTGAAACTGGAGCGTACTGAGTTTCCTATACATCAAATCGAGTGCCTCAATATACGTATCCCGCTTCGCATTAAGGTAATTCTCTTTCTTCAGAGTCTCGGCGGCGGTCATAGGTTTTTGGGACTCGAGGTTCAGGTTAATGAAATAATAGAGGAGAGCTGCAACTACGAAATCACTAATGAGGTGAGCAAAAAATGCTCTTGTGAATACCGGTTCTTTCCCGTTCTTAGACATACGCGAAAATACAAAGATATTTCGCTAGGCACTGATATTCAGATGTAGCGGCAGCGAGGTGCAGCGTTACCCCAGCATGTACGATTAAGACCGCGACCTAAAATGAACGGTAAAATGCGGCTTGATGAAATCGCATAGCTTCCGAGCATAGCCGAACATATTATTTGAGTCAATAAAATA
>JAUZOQ010000036.1 GCA_030706385.1 Bacteroidota bacterium
ACCTGCCACGATTGTAGGCGTGACCACGGCCGAGCGCTCCCAGCAGTACGAGCAGCTACTCCGCGACCTGCGTGACGAACGCGGCGTCCTTGGCGCCCTCCTGCCCACCTTGCCCGACGAAGCCTGGGACCGGCCCAGCCCGGCCGAGGGCTGGCTCCTGCGCGACTGCGTAGTACACCTGGCGGAGACGGACGAATCGGCGGCGGCCATTGCCGAGGGGTCTGCCCTGGCGGCGCGCCGCGGCCAGGGCGATGGCGTGCTCACAGCCGGCATGAACCGCGGCCGGGCCATGCGTCCCCATGAGGTGCTCTCGTGGTGGCGCGCGGCGGGTGAGCGCATGCTGGCGGCCCTTTCCGAGTACAAAGGTGACGAGCGCCTGACCTGGGCCGGCCGGCCGATGAGCGTGATCAGCTTCAGATATTAAAGGACGGAAGCATCCAGCCGATCTCCACTTCGAAGACTGGCGATGTGTCGCGAACATTCTTCTCCATTCCTCCGATCTTCGGCATATCCAAGAGCGGCATCGAAAAGGTGGGTACCTTGTGGGAGCAGAAGACTGCTGCAGTCAATGCATTCACTCCGGCCGATCGCGATGCGCTTCCGGCCGATACCAAGAACAGACTTGAAGTTGAGAGCTTCCTGCAAGGCTTCGAGACTTTACCGTTCTTCACAAGTGCGTTACGCGAATACTTACCGAGGTTGAATTACTCATTCAATTGGAGCGGCCTTGAGAAATTTCCGCTGTTCAAATTTGCCGATCGTGCAAGTTTCCGAACGGGATACACGGGTAATTACAAACGTACGTTCAAGCTCAATCCAGGCGATACTCTTGCGCTGACGACATTGCAAATGGTGACCTATGCCTTCCGTCCGCTTATTGCCCTCGATTTCGGATGGGATAAAGTCTGGGGCGGAAAGATGAATGCCAGTGTGAACTACGATACGCAAACCGATTGGGCAGCCGATTATTCGTTCAACCGCATCACGAAACGTCTGGCAACAACATTCGGCATTACGGCGAACTTCCAGAAAGAAGGCTTATCGATCCCATTCCTGAAATTGAATTTGAAAAACACGTTCGGTGCAACGTTCACCTTCAGCCAGACCATTGCCAGCGATCTCTACTATCAATTCAATGACATTCTCACGAATCCTAATGGCACCAGCAATGGCGGCATAACGAAGACGACGTATGAGCCGCGTATCAGCTACGATCTGAACCAGCAACTATCCATCGAAGCTTTCTATCATTACGAACGCACGATTCCGGCAGCCTCGGGAGTGCTTGTGCCGCCAACACGCCTTATCACTGCAGGATTCGACATCCGGCTAAAAGTATTTTGATGAAGTACGACGTCATCATTGCCGGAGCGGGCGCTGCCGGGATTATGTGTGCTATCGAAGCCGGCAAACGCGGACGGAAAGTCCTCATCATCGAGCGAGCCGAGAAGATCGGAAAGAAAATCCTCATCTCCGGAGGCGGCCGATGTAATTTCACGAATAAGAAAGTCACGTCGAAGAATTATCTTTCGGCTAATGAACATTTTAGTAAATCCGCTCTTGCAAGGTTTTCGCAAAATGATTTTATTGCACTTGTTGAGAAGCACGGTATTGCCTATCATGAAAAAACCTTAGGCCAGCTATTCTGCGATGGAAGCTCGCGCGAAATCATTTCTATGCTTGCAGTCGAATGTGCGAATGCCGGAGTGGAGATCAAGGTCAATTGCTCCATCGAAGAGGTAAAGAAAGAGACGAGCTTTCTTCTTCAAACAACGGCAGGGGAGTTCGAATGCGACTCTTTCGTCATCGCCTCCGGAGGATTGTCGATCCCTAAGATCGGCGCTACGAATTTCGGATACAAAGTTGCCGATCAATTCGGCCTTTCTATCGTCACACCATATCCCGCGCTCGTACCGCTTCTATGGAGCGATAAAGATCGCAGCGTATATGGCGATTTAAGTGGGATTGCACTTCCGGTTACCGTGACGTGCGGCAAAGTATCCTTCTCTGAAAGTATGCTCTTCACTCATAAAGGATTATCCGGTCCTGCGATTTTGCAGATCTCATCCTATTGGAAGGAGGGAGAGGCGATCTCGATCGATCTGCTTCAGCATATCGATCTTGAAAAAATGTTTCTGAAGTATCGAACGGTGAGATCGGAACTTGGCTACATACTTTCGCGGCAGCTTCCCAAAAATTTTGTTCAGAAATGGTGCGGCGCGAATTATCCTTCGAAGCCGATGAATCAGATCTCCGATAAAGATCTCCGAAAAATTTCGGAGATGCTCCATAAGTGGAAGGTCGTTCCGACCGGTACGGAAGGATTCGAGAAAGCCGAAGTAACGGCAGGCGGAGTAGATACGAAGGAGCTTTCCTCGAAAACGATGGAGGCAACGAAGATCGGCGGATTATTTTTTATCGGAGAAGTAGTCGATGTTACCGGCTGGCTAGGCGGCTACAACTTCCAATGGGCATGGTCGTCGGGCTGGGCAGCAGGCCAGGCAGTCTAGGACAAGCTAGCCTGCAAAATGTTTTTTGGGATTGACTCCCTGATCGCCGAAGCGGACGAGCCGGACGGCGCGGGCCTTGGGCCGCATGATCGGTGGGACGAACATCAGCGCCTGTTCATGTGAATCTGCTTCAATAATCGCCCATGCAGTATGATCGCCATCTTTACACCCCCAATCGACATGCGTATTGAATCCTGCAGCGATTACCTGGTTGACAACTGCCGTGCAATCGGCATCGGTGTGAGGCGAAATGATCAAGTATCTATCCATAATAACTCCTGTAAAAATTGTATTCTCTGACTCAAATTTACGAAAGTTTCTTCATGTTCGGATCACATTTTGTAAGTGCAAGGATTTTGAGTGAGTCCGTTTCTGTTGAGAACCATCTATTCATCTCCGAATAATCATGGAATGCTTCATAGTTGAAGAATCGGATATCGATCAGGTTGCTGGTACTCTTACACTTCGCGGTGATGAGGCAAGGCATGCCGTGAGAGTGCTGCGAATCTCCGAAGGAGAGCATCTCGTGGCAACGACACTCCGCGGTACTTGCTATAAGGCGATCTGCCAGAAAAGCGGCCAGCCTTCGAAGAATGAATGGGTATGCGAATGCACAATCGATGAAATGCTGCCCGAGCATAATGAATCTCGCACCGATGTCCGGCTTATCCAAGGCATTACACAACAGCAATCCAAGCTTGAAGAGATCGTGGAGAAGGCCACGGAAATGGGAATTGCTTCAATCAGTCCCATCTTTACGAAGCGAACGGAGAAGCGAACGATCACCCGGGAGCGCCTCGAACGAATAATCCGTAGCGGCTGCAAGCAATCCCACAGGGCAAGAATGCCCGTGCTTTCGGATGCCATGAGTCTTGAAGAATCTTTGGATCGTTCACGATCTGAAGGACGGAGTATCGTCATTCTCCATGAATCTGCACCGTGGAGCGATGCTCTTGCAAAATTTCTTCCGAAGGACCGCGCTGCAAAGGTAACGCTCATTGTCGGGCCCGAAGGGGGATTTGATGAAGGCGAAGTGTTGTTAGCAAGAAAATTCGGAGCTATTGTTGCATCTTTAGGCCCGCGCAGACTGCGGGCGGAAACGGCTGCCATCATGGCGGTTTCCGTAACGATGGGATTGAGTCAATTACTGAACGCGAATTGAAGGTATTTCTTTTTTTTGTATTTCTTCTTATTTCTTCCGGCGCCAGGTCTCAGATGCTCGCAGTCAACGCCGAGCCTCATGATACGACACGCATAGAAGCGGATACGAGCATGCTTCACCTGAATTCTCCGGCTCCACTCATGCGGCCCGGGCTTTTCAATTGGATTACGAATATTCCGGGCGATTGGTGGCGGTTCTCCAAGCAAACGTTTACCGTAAAACAACTGCCTCTCATTGGCGGGCTCACTGCGCTCACGGCGATCACGATCATTACCGATTACGATACCTGGCAGGCATTTAAGAAACCCTACGACGAGAATAAGACTTACCGCCAGATCAACGACGTAACTTCCTATCTCGGCGATGGCAAGATTCAATTCGGAATTGCTGCTGCCTTCGCACTCTATGGGTTCGGATTCAACGATACCAGGGCGATCAGGACTGCAAGCCAGACCGCTGAAGTTATCCTTGCCTGCGGAGGAGTAGTGCAGCTACTGAAGCATCTGACCGGAAGGGAAAGTCCCTTCACTGCAACAACTCCGACAGGCCGATGGGATTTCTTCCCGAACCAGATCGAATACGCAAAGCATGTTCCGCATTTCGATGCCTTTCCCTCCGGCCATATTGCTACAGCCATGGCAACACTACAGGTTATTATCGAAAACTATCCGGAGAAGGCTTGGATCAAGTATGTTGGATATCCAATTATTGGTTCGATCGCCGTTGGGCTTGTCTCGACAAGCATTCACTGGTGGAGCGATATTCCGCTTGGCGTTGTGCTCGGATATACTTTCGGAAGACTTGTCGCGCATCCGGAGTCGGATCTTGCTCCTGCACAGAGTGCGAATGAATTCCGGCCGGAGCTGAATTTTTCAGTTCTGGGCAATGGCAGTCCGGCAATGGGATTCTCCCTGCGATGGTAGAGGAAGCGCATCGAATGGAGAAAACCAGAGGTATGAGCCATTATTTTCGTAAATTTGAATAAATCAAATCTTATTCTATGTCAGATATTCTTCTCGAAGTAAATGGGCTGAAAAAGTATTTTCCGATCAAGAAAGGTGTTTTCTCGAAGACGGTCGGTAACGTCAAGGCCGTCGACGACGTATCGTTTACGATCAAGCGCGGCGAAACACTTGGCCTTGTCGGTGAATCAGGTTGCGGAAAGACGACAACGGGTCGCTGCATCCTTCGGCTCATCGAACCCACTGCCGGATCGGTAAAATTCGAAGGGGAAGAAGTAACGACGATGAACCAGCAGCGCCTTCGCGAAATGCGCCGCCAATTGCAGATCATCTTTCAGGATCCGTATTCGTCCTTAAACCCCCGCATTACCGTTGGCGGAATGTTGACGGAAATACTCAAAGTCCATAAGCTCAGAAATACCGATGCCGAGATTAAAGATAGGGTTGAAGAATTACTTCAAACAGTTGGCTTAAGCCCTTTGCACGCAAGAAGATACCCGCATGAATTTTCAGGCGGCCAACGTCAGAGAATTGGAATTGCCCGCGCACTTTCCGTCGAGCCGAAGTTCATCGTTTGCGATGAGCCCGTCAGTGCTCTTGATGTTTCGATCCAATCTCAGGTATTGAATCTTCTCATGGATCTGCAGCAGAAGCTGGGGCTAACATATCTCTTCATCGCTCATGATCTCTCCGTCGTCAAGCATATTTCCGACCGTGTTGCAGTGATGTATCTTGGCGAGATCGTCGAGATCACGGACTACAAGTCTCTCTACGCCGCACCGAAAGCGCCGTATACCGAAGCGCTGCTATCGGCTGTACCGATCGCCAATCCGCGCGCCAATCGTGAGCGTATTGTCCTGACTGGTGACGTACCAAGTCCGGCAAATGTACCAAGCGGCTGCTACTTCCATCCCCGCTGTCCGAAAGCTTTTGCAGAATGCTCTGTTGTTCATCCGCTTCTGGCTGATGATAACGAAGGCCACATGGTGAGATGCATTCTCTATCCTAATAGTTATCCGAAGACGACTGCTCAGGCAAAAGCGGCATGAGCGGTGCCAAAGCCGAAGGCTTGAAGTCATGCTCTTGACCTTACGATGCTTGATCCATCTCAATTCCGGACTTCCGATAAGATTCTGACGCTGTCGAACAGTATCAGTTTTCTGCGCATCTTTCTTGCCATACCAACTGTTCTTGCCCTACTTCATGACGATCGTATGCTCGCCGGAGGGTTCATGGTGCTCGCCTATATTACCGACCTTCTTGATGGCTACATTGCCCGGAAAACGAATACGATCAGCGAGTTTGGCAAGGCCATCGATCCGATCGCCGATAAGCTCTACGTTGCAGCTTTGATCCTGGTAATGCTTTCCTTGGATATGGTGCCCCTTTGGTTCGTTCTTGTCGTCATCGTTCGAGATATCCTCACTATGTTCGGCATACTGATCGTGCGCCGTAAGATCGGAGCCGTTCTGCCATCGAACTACTGGGGTAAGTCGGCAATATTGCTGACGATAATCTCTCTTTTTCTCGCTGTACGAGGAGTTTCCCATGATGTTTTGTTGTTTGGATGGCTTGCTTCAACGGTGCTGATCGTCATCTCTTTTTCGATCTATACTGTTCGTGCGGCAAAGCTCGTGCAAACCGATCACTGATTCGCTGATTCTACCCTCGCAACGGCAGAAAGGCTGATCTCCAAATCAAAGCATAATGGGTTTTTTCGATAAGTTCAAGATCTCGCGTCTGAAGGAAGGGCTGGCTAAAACACAGGAAAATCTTGTGCGGAAGTTCACGCGTATCCTCCACCGCTCGCGCAAGATCGATGACGAACTCATGGGTGAGATCGAAGAGACACTGCTTCTGGCCGATGTCGGATTTGCTACGACAGAGCAGATAATGAAGAATATTGTCGACGAGATGGCGAAGATGCATTGGACAGATGCATCGGAGCTTCGCGATGAACTCCGAAAAGAGATCACGAAAGCACTAACGCACAATGGCGAATTCAAGATAAGCGATGATCCTTTTGCTCTTCCCGCTCACACTAAGCCTTATGTCATACTCGTGATCGGCGTCAACGGAGTTGGTAAGACAACAACCGTAGGCAAGCTTGCATACAACTATCGGAATTCAGGAAAGAAAGTTGTTATCGGAGCAGCCGATACGTTCAGGGCTGCTGCGAATTCGCAGCTTGAGGTTTGGGCCGAACGAGCCGGAGTCGATATCATTCAGCAGCATCATGGCGCCGATCCTTCGGCCGTTGCTTACGATACGATTCAATCGGCTATCGCAAAGAATGCCGATGTTGTCTTGATCGATACGGCAGGAAGGCTGCACAATAAAACTCATCTGATGGCAGAGCTCGAGAAGATGACACGAGTCATGCGAAAGCTGATGCCAGATACGCCGCATGAAGTACTTCTGGCCCTCGATGCAACAACAGGGCAGAATGCCCTGCAGCAGGCCAAAGAGTTTTCCAAAGTCGCGCCGATCACCGGACTAATTCTAACGAAGCTCGACGGCACGGCAAAAGGCGGAGTCGTGATAGCGCTGGCTAACGAGATGAAAATGCCGGTCAAATATATTGGAGTGGGCGAGCAGATCGATGATCTGCAACCATTCGATCCACAGGAATTTTCGAAAGCATTGTTCGGAGAAGAAGCATTCCGCGGAGAAGAATATACCGTAGAAGAGGAAACACAAGCATAAGGTATGTCCATCATTCACAGGCTTTCGCCAACATTGGCGCAGAAGATAGCAGCAGGCGAAGTCGTTACTCGTCCGGAATCGGTCGTTAAGGAATTGGTCGAGAATTCTCTGGATGCCGGCGCGCAGACGATCACGATCGTAATTAAGCAGGCCGGTCGTGCCCTGATCCAGATCGTCGATGATGGCAATGGAATGTCGAGAGAAGATGCGGAGCTATCGCTTGAGCGGCATGCCACAAGCAAGCTGACGGATTTCGACGATCTCGAAAAACTTCGTACCTATGGCTTCCGTGGCGAAGCGCTTGCCTCGATCGCTTCGGTTTCTCAATTCGAACTTCACACGCGCCGCAGGGAAGATGAACTCGGAACATTCATCAAGCTTGAAGCCGGGATCAGAAGAGAGATCCGCTCCGAAGCTTGCGACGAAGGAACGGCCATCATGGTTCGCAATCTGTTCTTCAATGTGCCTGCTCGCAGGAAATTCATGAAGAGTGAGGCAACGGAATTCACGCATATTGTCGATACCGTTACGCGTGCGGCCATGAGCAATCCTCATGTGCGCTTTATCCTCGTTAGCGATCATGACTGCGTTTTCGATCTACCTGCTTTCCGTCCTCTGCCGGAGCGCATCGAGCAGATCTATGGCTCGAATCTTCGGCGGGCCTTGCTGCCCGTGGAGAATGTCACGCAGCAATTTCATTTGCACGGCTTCATCAGTGCTCCGAGCTTCGTTAAGCGTGTTCGCACCGAGCAGCTTTTCTTTGTTAATGGCCGACCGATCCATTCTTCGCGAGGATTGTCCTTTGCAGTATCGAATGCCTATGAGCACTTAGTCGAGAAAGGTGCTTTTCCTTCTTGCTTTCTATTTATCGATATCGATCCGGCGAAGATTGACGTGAATGTGCATCCGCAGAAGCTTGAAATAAAGTTTGAAGATGAGCGAGCGATAATCGATGAAGTTCGGCATACACTGACGAATATTTTGCAGCGTGCTTCGCAGCAGTCGGCATCGGAAGGGGCCATGGCTCCGGAGATGCAGATGCCGGCTGCGATCAATCAAGGCGAACGAGCACGGTTGCGCTATCCTGAATATGGAACGGCTGCGCCCTCGAAATCCTCAGGGTTCGAAAAGATACCGGTCGGCAAGCCGCCAATTCCGGGCAATGGTACACAGACGCTTGACAGACTTTTCGGTAAGACTTCCCAGGATCTTTTTGGAAACGCACCGTCGCGACTTGTGCCGGTCGATCCGCAAACAAGCGGCGATGAACCGCCTATTCCTGTTCCGCCTTCATCGGCAGCCGAGAGAAAAGCAATTTCGACGGAAGTATTTTCCGATCGTCCCACACTTTGGCAGATGCACAATAAATATATCTTCTGTCAGATCAAATCGGGGATGATGATCATCGATCAGCATGTAGCGCATGAGCGCGTTCTGTATGAGAGAATTTTGCATTCCCTGGAAGACGGTTCGTCGCTCTCCCAGGAGTTGCTCTTTCCGCAGGCAGTGGAGTTATTGCCTCGAGAAGTTGCTCTGATCCGAGAGCTTCATGATTCGCTCGAGAAATTCGGCTTTCATATTCGCTTTTTCGGCGGTACATCGGTCGTGATCGATGCCGTACCTGCCGATGTTAAAAGCGGAAGCGAGGAGACTATTCTGCGCGAAATGCTCGAGTCATACGAAGAATTAGAGCGCATCGGCACGTTCAGCTCGCGCGAAGCGCTTGCTGCAGGATTCTCATGCAAAGCGGCTATCAAATCGGGCGATAAACTCTCACAGGAAGAAATGCACTCGCTGATCGAACAATTGTTTCAGACGAAAATGCCATACGTTTGTCCCCACGGTAGGCCGGTTGTCATCAAGCTTGCGCTCGATGAGCTGGACCGCCGTTTTGGCAGAACACCTGTTACCTCAATGGATAACTCATAAACTACAATGCTTCTCAAAGCTATTAGCCTTTCCTGGTGCCGACGTCATCGTGCGGAATCACAATCGACAGACTGGGGACAATCTCTTGCCATGTACGGACTCTTGAACGGGCTGAAGCTTCACAACAACCCCGATGTCCGTACTTACCTCCGCACCTGGACGCATTTCCATCTCAGCGAGCAAGTCCCGGTAAACTATTTCTGTGGTTCCTGGAGCTTCGGATTGCTCTATCCGGATATCGTGAAGGAATTCCCGGAAGTCAAGCTGCAGCTTGATGAGACTGCGCATCGCATTTATGATTTCATCATGCATAAGGCGATTCGCAATGGCGATGGGACCATTCTCCATAATGTCGATCTGCCGAATATCTATATTGATACGGTCTATTTCTCCGCTGTTGTACTTGCAAAGCTTGGGACATACCTGAATCTGCCATGGGAAGAGGAAGTGCTGAAGCAGATCAAACTTCATCTGAATATCTTGAAAGATGGCGATAAGCCGTTCTATATTCATTGCCAGGAAAATGCCAATGGGAGCCGCTCCGAAGGCTCATGGGCTCGCGGCAATGGCTGGGTGATGATGACATGTGCGGAGATCATGCCGCTACTGAAAAAGAATTCGCCGGCATACAATGAAGTGGTTACCATTTTCCGCAATCTTGCAAAGAACTTGGTATCCTTGCAAACCAAGAGCGGCTTATGGCGTACAATACTCGACGATAGGACTTCCTACGAAGAAAGCTCGGCTTCGGCAATGTATCTCTTCGGCTTCCAACGTGGCCGGAATATGAAAGTCCTCGGACCAGAATGCGACGCCGTTATCCGGAAAGCCATACCCGGGCTCTCGAAAATGGTCGATAAGGAATTCAAGTTCAATGGAGTCTCCGAAGGTACCTGGCCCGGCACGATTGAATACTACAAATCCTTGGCCCAAGGAGAATGGTGGTGGGGAACAGGAGCGTATCTGCTGGCGCTTGCGGAGATGACGAGGTAGCGGGAATTGCCCTACGATCTTGTTATCTAGTCGTCCCTTCTTTTGTTCAGAGCTTAGTCATCTCTAGAAATTGAAACAAATTCTTTCAATTATTGCTTTGGTGCTTTCGCTTTCTTTCGGCTTACCGTCGGAAGCGAGTAGCCAATGGGTTCAAACTAATGGTCCTTATGGTGGATATATCAGTTGCATCGCCATGTTTGAAAACAAACTGTTTGCCGGATCAGGTAATGGTTTTTTTACTTCGACAAATTTAGGCAAAAGTTGGTCGGAACAAATTATTTTAAGTGATAGGGGTGTAGTTGCATTCGCAGAAATCGGGAAATATTTGTTTGCAGCGACTGACAATGGAATTTTTCGTACGAATGATAGCGGGGCAACCTGGGTACCAGTAAGCAAAGGATTATCTTCTTATCTTCAAACTAATGCTCTTGCTGTAATCGATACAATCCTTTTTTTAGCGACTGTAGGTAATGGTATCTTTTTTTCGACTGATTATGGTATGAATTGGGAGCCCGGAGATAGTAGCATGAGGGGATTACATATTAATGCTTTGGCAGTTCACGGGACTGATTTGTTTGCAGCTGCCAAATTAAACGGAGGAGTTTTTCTTTCTACTGATAAAGGGAGTAATTGGACTTCCGTTAATAATGGTCTCATTAGTTTAAATGTCTATTCGCTTACTACAAGTGGGTCTAATATCTTTGCGGGAACAGATAGAGGTTTAGCGGTTTCTACAAACAATGGAAAGAATTGGACGACAGTAAATATGGGGATACATATACCTGTCAAAGCTCTTGGTTGTGATGGGGCTAATGTTTTTGCCGGTACAGACAGCGGTGTTTTTCTATCGACTAATAACGGCACAAATTGGACTCCAAAGGGTTTGAGAACAAGTATTGTTTCATCCTTTTTGATTCATGATTCAGAAATATTTATAGGCACGGTTGGTGATGGCGTTTTTATCTCAACTGATCGGAGCATGAATTGGACAGAAGTAAATAATGGATTATCAGGACTTGACATAAGGGCTTTTGCGGTGAAAAACAATAACTTATTTGCAGCGACATCATATGGCGGGGTGTATCTTTCAACCAACGATGGAGGGAGCTGGAAAAAGATTGGCTTGTCCAACAGACTACTCTATTGTTTATCGGTAATCGGAAATGATCTTCTCGCAGGCACCGATCAAGGCATATTTCTGTCCTCTGATAATGGAGTGAATTGGGTCGCTAGTGCTGGCATTTCTGGTGATGTTTTGACAATTTCTTCAAATGGTACCTCCCTTTTTGCTGGGACAAATGGATCTGGTATCTATCGTTCATCAGATAATGGCTTAAGTTGGCAAGAAGATACTTCTGGCTTTACCGGAGGGCCTTTCAATCCAGGAAGAAAATATGTGCATGCATTTACTGTTACCTCTGGTGGGACAATTTTCGCTGCTACGGAAGGTGGAGTTTATTCTGAATTATTTGGTGGTTCTTATTGGAGTCCAGTAGATATAGGTTTGACAAATGGTTTCATAACAACATTTTCAATAAGTGGCGAAAATTTATTTGCAGGTACTGACTATGGAGAAATTTTGCGATTGACAGGTTCAAATTGGTCTAATGTCGATAGTGGTTTTCAAAATTCAGTTATTTGGGCATTGGTCGCTGTAGACTCAAATCTATTTGCAGGGACTGGCGGCGGAGGCGTTTATCTCTCAAGAAATAATGGCACAAGTTGGGAGGCAGATAATTTTGGCTTGACGAATATCTATATTAGAGATCTTTCCGTTCATAATTCTTTTCTGTTTGCCGGGACTGGTGGGAGCAGTGTTTGGCGCCGCCCTCTTTCAGAGTTCGGCCTTTCCACCGTTTCGCAAATTACTTCAAAGAATATTTCACTTTCCAATTTCCCCAATCCCTTCTCCCAATCCACCGCAATAATATTCACTTCCGATAAGCCCGGCTTCGCCCAAATCTCGGTCCACAATCTCCTCGGTACCGAAGTTGCGCGGCTTTTTACCGGCGAACTTGATGGCGGAAAGCATTCGTTCACTTGGGATGCGCGCGGCATGCCGGCGGGGATGTATATCTGCAGGGTTCACTCGGCAGGTAGCACTCAGGAACTGCTAGGGATGGTGGTGAAATAAATCGTTAACTTAAAGAGAACTCTCCCTGTTTCTTTTTGCTGCTCCTTTCTCGTGATGGTTATGAAAATAAAACTTGCGATCATCGGCTCTTTGCTTACCTTCACATTAGTTATTGTGCCTCGTGCAATGAGCCAATGGGTTCAAACTAATGGTCCTTATGCGCAATGCTTTGCTACTATTGGAACGAAACTTTTTATCGGCTCAGCATCAGATGGTGTTTTTGTTTCAGATGATACAGGTACAAGTTGGACACAAACTAATTTAGACATGACGTTTGATCATGTGTATATTGTCACTTTAGCCGTACAAGGAAAAAATCTTTTTGCAGGTTCAAGTAGATCCGTCACATCCAAAGACGGGAGTGGTGGCTCTGTTCTTCTTTCAACCGATTATGGAGCAAACTGGCAGAATACTAGCGTTGGGTTGAGTGGTTCTGTATGGTCGATTCTAGCTAATGGACCGGATCTTTTCGCTGGGACGGATAGCGGGCTCTTTCTTTCAAATGATCTCGGTAGTCGTTGGACGAGCCTTAATGGCCTGAAGCAACGTCCCGTATATTCAATTGCTATCATCGGTAGTAACATTTTTACAGCAACCGATACTGGTATTTTTATGTCTCCGGACTATGGAAACCACTGGAGTTTATCTTATAGAAATAAAACACGATCGGGAGGTACTTTTGCTTTAATCGATAATGAATTATTTATCGGCAATCACGATGGGGTGTTGCGCACCTCTGACAATGGTCAAAACTGGGTATATGCTCAAAACGGTTTTGCTGACTCAGCTTACATTAATTCCTTCGAGTCATACGGCAAAAATCTATTTGCAGCGACTGCATATCGTGGTGTTTACCTTACGACAAATCTTGGAAACAGTTGGAAACCGATTAATGAAGGTTTTCAACCCATTTCCAATGGTTGGATTTCAAGTCATGGAATTAAAGTCTTTGGTGGACGAATCTTTGCGTCTAATTTAGGCGGACTTTGGACTCGTCCTGTTTCAGAACTTCCGCTCTCTGTATCCAATCGGATTGAATCGGTCATCAAGTTAATTTCTTTTCCAAATCCCTTCACCAAATCCACCTCCATAGAATTTTCTACATCCGATCACTCATCCGCGCAAGTTTCTATTCGCAATCTCCTCGGCTCCGAAGTTGCCCGGCTCTTTACGGGCCCGCTGGATGCCGGAGAGCATACCTTTACCTGGGATGCACATGGGATTTCGACGGGAATGTATATTTGTGTTATTCACACGAACGGGCGCACGGAGCAGCTTCCGATCTTGTTATTAAAAAAGTAGCTTCAATGGCTATGAGAGTCAAACTTTCAATCATAGCTTCGGTTTTTCTTTTTACATTTGGTTCACTACCCGATGCCGTAAGTCAATGGGTTGAAAGTAAAGGTCCTTTCGGCGGCGCAGTCACATGTTTCGAGTCGAGCGGTACAGATCTCTTGGCAGGATGTCTTGGCGTCGGAGTCTATCTGACGAGCGATAATGGGACGATCTGGATGTCTGTAAGCAATAATTTAGGCAATACTGCCGTCCTTTCTTTTGCTCGGGCCAGCACAACGCTTTATGCAGGGACATATGGCGGCGGAGTATTCCGAACGACGGATGAGGGAGCGAACTGGGAAGCTGCGAATGCCGGCATATCGAGTGCTAACGTTTATGCATTGGTTGCCGATGGGACAAATCTCTATGCCGGTACCGGAACGGGCATCTATTTTTCAACTAACGACGGGACTAATTGGCAGCAGGCAAGTGTCGGGCTGACAAATACGAACGTCCATGCATTGTTGGTAAATGGTACGTATCTTTATGCAGGGACTCTCGGAGGGGGCGTATTTCGTTCGGACGATCACGGCATGAACTGGCAGAAAGCAGCCTCGGGTTTATCAGATACGAATGTTCGCGCATTTGAAGCGATCGGATCAACGATCTTTGCCGGAACCGCTAATAGCGGAGTATTTATCACATCTGACAATGGAGCAAATTGGATCGCAGCTGGCAGCGATCTAGCCCAGACTCCTATTTATGCATTGGTCGCTAACGGCACCTATCTCTTTGCAGGTAGTCTCGGGCAAGGAGTCTTTGTCTCTTCGAATAACGGTATCAGCTGGACAAATGTCAGTCTGGGCCTGGCGAGGTTGAGTGTACAAGCCCTTGCTGTCAGCGGAGATTATCTTTTTGCCGGATGCGCCGATGGCAGTATTTGGAAACGCCCTCTTTCAGAACTTGGAGTAGATGATTTTCGTGCACCGAATGAATCGCTTGTAAGTTTCCCAAATCCGTTCTCATTATCTACGACCGTATCTGTTCGCGCTTCAGAATCCGGCCAGTCTAAGATCACAATCGTAAATCTGCTTGGCTCCGAAGTGGCGCGGCTGTTTACGGGATTGCTTGATGGCGGAGAGCATTCCTTCAACTGGGACGCGCGCAGAATGCCGCCGGCGATCTATATCTGCGTTGTTCGGCAGCATGGACGTACAGATCGCCTTCCGATGCTATTGGTGAAATGAATCCATTGCTCAAAGCGAATGATGGCAGGGAATATGAGCACACGCTTTGACGCATAGCAAGTTTTACCTTCCGAAAATTCTTCATATCTCCGTCAGAGAAATGTAACTTTAAGTGACTCCGGGGGTTTAATGTGATGTTACTCGTTCGATGCAATTACAGTCGGGAATTATGATTGGGAGTCGTAAATCAAACAGGGGATGTCTGTACGGCCGAGACTGGAAGTTTGGTATCAGCCTCGTTTTATTTTCATTACTATCGATAGTTAGTCTGCAACGGGTGCATGCTTCGTGGAATAAGCTCGCGCAATTTACCGGAAGAGGGTACGTCTCAGCATGCTGGTTCTTTGACGAACAAAATGGATTCATCGGATTTACTGGACTTAATACCGGACCCGCAATAATGCGCACCACCGATGGTGGCACATCATGGACAGGTGTCGTCTGCCCGCCAATCGCCAATAACAATCCGTTAGCAATTCCTCATATCAGTGATATATGGTTTCGCAACAATAATGAGGGGTGGGCGACATTCTATTGGACTGATCCGACCAGTAATCTTTGGCATACCACGGATGGAGGAGCGACATGGAATGCAATTCCATTTACCGGCAATCTTTCCTCAGTACGGCAGACTAGGCATGCACTTATCGTCTCACAGTTTGAAGGTCCCGGACTTTCCGTTTCCGTCGATGGAGGTCTTACCTTTAGTACAAGCTACAACCAGAACATGAACGGGATTGATTTTGTGGACGACCTAAACGGTGCTGCAAGTCCATACAACCCGTCTCGCACATCCATGCCCTATGATGCATCCTGGTATACATCCGATGGAGGTGTAACATGGCAGGAATCGAATGTAAATTTTCACGAGGAAACATGGGGAATTTACGGAATAAAAGGAACAGGCATATTTCTCGCTTATCCGGAAGGGCAGGGATTAGTGCATAATACCTATCGATCGGATGATTTCGGTCATACCTGGTCATCGGTGAGCTCTCTTTCACAAATACCAACAGGGGAAATAAAGGGAAGCGGTGCTGATGTTTATTTTCAATCCGGCGATGGATCGGGGCATGGACTTTTTCGTTCGACCGATCGGGGAGTTACCTGGCTCAACATCGGAGGTCCAGATAATCAATCGGATACACGCATCAGCGTTCTTGATTGTGGAAATCTGATCTTTGCCTTCGATGATTCCGGTGGTGTTTGGAAATTTCAGGGTACTGGCGCCAGCGTTCCGCTTGCGCTTTATTTTAAGACTGCTGCAGTCACCGCTGTTCCCGGTGATACAATTAGCATTCCCCTCTATCTATCTGGAAGTGCAACGCTCGGCTCGACCTCCATCCTACTTCCATTTAGCATTGATACTACCGTTCTCCGTCCTATCGGATTTGTTCCGGCCGGTGCAGGGATGATCGCCGGCACGATTAGTTATTCGGACGGCATGTTCATTGTGCCAATGCAGTCGGCAGGACTTGTATTGAGCGGAGAGCGGATGATCGGGACTCTGCGCTGTATTGTCTACCTATCCGATACACTTGCAACACAGATCTCTCTCTTTGGTGCAAGCATTGTTTCGCCGAATAATCCATGTTTAGCACTTTCGTTAACTGCCTCTTCGGTAAATGTGCTCGTAAGTGGTTGTGGTAGTTCGACACTCTCGACATTTATGAGAACGAACAAGAGCCCTCTTGATATTAAAAGTATTATCCCTAATCCATTTTCATATTCTACGACAATCAAAGTAAGTTTAATTAATCCGGACTTCGTCCAGGTCTCCATCCTCAATCTTGTTGGCTCTGAAGTTGCGCGGCTCTTTACGGGCTCGCTTGATGCCGGAGAGCATTCTTTTATCTGGGATGCCCATGAATTGCCGGCAGGAATGTATATCTGTAGTGCGCGGATAAATAACGAGACCAAGGATTTCCCCTTAATGCTCATAAAGTAAATGAACTCCATGAAGATTCAATTCGACCATGTGGCGATTACCACGAAGGATGTTATGGCATCGATAGAATTCTATCACAAGAGTTTTGCCGGCGTTGAAGTACTTTATGAAGATAAGACTTGGGGCCTGCTGAAGGTCGGAGGTGTCAAAATTGCTCTGGTAAGCCCGGGCGAGCATCCGCCGCACGTCTGTTATCGCGTCGGAAGCAGAAGCGAACTAGAAGAGTATGCAGCGCAGAGGAATGGGAAGATCAAAGTCCATCGCGACAAGTCAGAGTCCTTCTATTTCAAAGATACTTCGGATAATGCGATCGAGATTGTTTGGTATCCCGATGATTATCTCAAATAGCCTTAAAGTTATAGCAATTCCACGACGGGAACAGGAGGAATGATCCCTCTCTCCGATCCCATCTTGAATAAATGCGCAAGGGCTTTTTGGCCGCGTTCGCCCATGTCGTAGGTGACGTCATTGACATACATCTTCACGAATTTCTCTCCGAGCTTATGATCGATGCCACGGCCCCATTGCATGGCATAGGGAATCGAGCCATCCGGATCGTCGTAAGCCGCCTTGATCGAAGCCTGAAGCGCTTCGCGAACCGTGACGGCAGTCTCTCTTCCCATGTCTTTTCGCACGAGGTCCAGGCCAAGCGGCAAGGGAAGCCCGTTCGTTTCTTCTTTCCACCTCGTCCCGAAATCGACGAGTTTATTCAAACCGTAATCTCCCCAGGTAAGCTGGCCTTCATGGATGAGTAAGCCTGCATCAACTTCATCGTTAAGTACTGCATCAATGATCTTATCGAACGCCATTTCCTTGGATTCGATATCTCCGTACCAAATCTGTAGCAATAGATTGGCAGTCGTAAGCTTCCCGGGCTGAGCGATAACCTTGCCCTTAAGCTCATCCATTGTTTTATATTTTTTCGAAACGATGATCGGGCCATATCCTTCACCCATGGAAGCGCCTGTCTTCATGATCCAATATTTATCAGAAACATACGGGTAGGCATGAGCGCTGATCGCCGTTACCGGAAGTTCGCCTTGCATGGCACGAACGTTCAACGATTGAATGTCATCTAAGACGTGATCGATGGTATAACCGGGAATCGTTACTTTACCGGAGCCGAAGCCATAGAACATAAAGGCGTCATCGGGATCGGGCGAGTGGCCGATCTGCAGGAGAGTTGTAGTTGTCAAGAGAATATATTACTTTAGTTATATGTCAACCCAATTTGGACTTTGGTCCACATCAGCTAGTAAACAATGGAATACTTTTACATTTTACATTTTTCATTTTACATTTGCCCCCGCCCGTCCGTTCATCATGGCAGCATCGGGGAAAAGCACGATCTTTCCGACTTTTTTCGGAGTCTCCGTCATCATGGCAAACGCTTCGGCAAAATTTGCCAGCGGCATTTTATGCGTGACGACAGGGGTGACATCGAGCCTTTTCGATGAGAGAAGATTAGAAACCGTAAACCACGTATCGAACATCAGCCTTCCGTTAATGCCATAGAACGTGCCGCCATTAAAGACGATATCGTTAAGCGGCGTAGGAACGAGATTCTCATGGTAGATGCCGAAGAAGCAGAATCTTCCTCCGCGACGGAGCATAGCAATGCCATCCTGCATTGCGCGAGGAGCGCCGGACATTTCGATCACGACATCGGCACCGATGCCTCCGGTTGCTTCCTTGACGATCTCAACAGCATTCTCTTTTGTGACATCGATAATGCGGTCGGCTCCCATCTTCGAACCGATATCCAAACGATACTTCTCCATTCCGGTTAGGAAGATCTTTGTTGCTCCAGCAGCCCGGGCAACTCCGACGGCAAACAGACCGATCGGACCATCTCCAAGAATAACGACGCTCTTGCCGTGAACAGGTTCGATCAGCGTTGCGTGAACGGCGTTGCCAAGCGGCTCCTGAATGGAAAGGAATTCGGGACGGATGCTCGTATCATTCTTCCACAGTACAATGTCGGGAACGACGAGATACTCTGCAAAGGCGCCATCGCGATCAACTCCTAATATCTCGAGATTATGGCAGATATGCATCTGGCCCGTCATGCACTGCTTGCAGTGCATGCAGGGAATGTGAGTCTCTACCGATACGACATCTCCCTCTTTGGCGCGGCCGACAACGCTTCCGGCCTTTATGACCGTACCTGTCGTCTCATGCCCAACGGTATAGGGGACATTCTTGATGCGTGACTGTGCCCATGAATCCCACTCATAGATATGAACATCGGTGCCGCAAAGGCTTGATGCCTCGACCTTGATCAGCACTTCATTCGGCTTAATATCTGGTATGGGGATTTCCTGAAGTTCTGCACCGCGCTTGCGCTCCGTCTTCCGGAGCGCCATCATTGTTTGAGCCATTTCAAGTATATATAATCAATTGCAGCAGCTGCAAGACGAGAGTCCGAGATCAGATCGCGAGTATCCGAAAGCGGACTACAGCCACGAGTCTGCCGTTTGCTGTTTATCCATCCAATTGCGGATGTCTGAAACAGTTTCTTCGGTAAGTCCGTGTCCGATTTCGTATTCTTTTGAGAAAGTTTTTGCTCCGGCTTCTTCAAGGATACTGAGGGCTTCGTACATCGAAATGACAGGGACAAGAGGATCGGCGCTTCCATGCGAGAGAAAGAATGGAATGTTTGAAAGGTTTTTCCGGCGAAGAGTTTCTTTCACGTCATCCGGTACATATCCCGAAAGAATGATGACTCCGAGAAGGTTTATTCCTTTTGTCGAAAGATCATGCCGACCTAGAAGCGAATAACACATTGCTGCGCCCTGGCTGAATCCAAGGAGATAGACCTGGGTAGGGTCGCCTCCGACTTCGGAAATGATCTTCGGAAGTTCGTCGAAAAGAAGTTGCTCGCTTTGCATCCTGCTTTCGTCATCGCCGCCAAGGCCGGCAGCAGTCTGCGTAAGATGATACCAGGCATATCCGCCCCAATCGAGGGTGATGGGCGCCTGAATACTTACGGTAAGAAGCTTCGGATCGAAATGCTGGGCAAGCGGAAGAAGATCATGTTCGTCGGCTCCGTATCCGTGAAGGATGACAAGGACGGGCGGCGGAGTATCTTGATTCGATTGTCTGGAAAACGTAAGGTATTGCACGTTGATAGGGCAGGGTTAATCTTCGTTAGCTACTCTGGCCGTTACGGGGTTCTTAAGTCCTTGATATTTTGTCAGCGTTACATCGATCGAGCCGACAACGACCTTCGTTGAAACCTTAACCGGCATTTTATTCGCATCGTTAGTAAGCCATAACTTGATAGAGCCTTCATTCTTGAAAAGGCCGCCTTCGACAACCATCGGTTCGACAACGATACAATCGAATACTCCTGCTTCGACTTCGATCCGCTGCCGGCCAAGGATCAGCACATCCAACGGATGAGTCTTTCCATCATAAAAATTCTCCAGAGAGATCTTGTCACCTTTGTGATACTGTGTAAGGTCGAGAGTGCGAACATAATAGAAGGCACTGAGAATGTCGTTCACATACTTCGGAATTTTGCACTTTGTTCCGTCATTGGATTCGGCAGTAAGTTCGTCTTGATCGAAGTAGGCATCGTAATCCTTGTTATAATTGCCTTCATGGACATGCTGTTCGAAACGATGCGGAAAAATGCCTTCGACATCGACGAACGTAGAATACTTATCGCGCACCTTGAAGATATTGTCGAAAGTCGGAGTGGAGGCAGCATACGTATTGATCTCGTAAGCCTTACGCCCATTGAGATACTTAAATCCCGGAATGACCATGACGGCAGTACCGGCCGTGACGAAACCATAGTTAATATCGAAGACGAGGCGTTCGCCAACATCGAAGGCCGAATTCGGAATGCTTCGAATTGACGTGGATTGCTTGTGGCTTGCGACTCCAACCCTGGCATTCGTCAAAGCTAGTAGAGATAAGACCGGTAACAAGAGATATCCAAGAAATGCCATGTCTCAATAAATATTCAAATCGTTAATTGTTTCCATGACCTGTGCCACAGTGATCTCATCGATGCATGTGCAATCTTTGCACTGTGGGCAGTCGGGCTTTGGCAATACTCGGGGAGAGATGTTCTCTGCTTTTAGTCCTCTGAATCCCCACCGCTCCTTCGAAAGCGAGACAACATTCGGGAATAATCCGATCGCCGGCGTTCCGAGTGCTGCTGCCAAATGTCCTGGTCCCGTGCCGCAAGCAACCACCAGGCGAGCTCCTGCCAGTATTGCGGCTAGCTCGAGCAGTGTATTGCTGCAGGTTATATGAACATTGACTAAACTATGTTTCATTCGCTCCGCTATTCTTAATAAGAATTCACGGTCGGCAGGTACCCCTGTAAGTATGAGTGCAGAATCGTACTGCTGTTTCATTTTCAGGGCCAGATCGACGAAATGCTCTTCCGACCACGGCCGAGTCGACCCGCCTGTTGTGACGTGGAAAACCACATAATCGGTGACAGGCAGACGAACATTGGGCAGTTTGCTGTGATCGAGTCGAGGCAAGGGCGTTGGCCCCGGGTCAACTCCAATTGCCTGGAGCATCCGAATGTTGTATTCTGCCTCGTTTCGCTCGGCAGTCTTGCGGTGTTCGTAGATCTTCTTATTATAGAGAAAGGAGTACCACCAATAGGCCCTTCCGACGCGGACAGGAATTCGGGCTATGAATGCAGCCAAAGTCAGCGTAAATTTCGAACCGAAAAAGAAAATAGCATCCGTCTTTGTCGAGCGAAGCAGCGATACTGTCTTCCAGAGCGAAGAATTAGTATCGTAAATCACGCGCTCATCCACATCTGTCGCCAGATCCAATAATGGTGCGTTGTATGCCTGAACAAGAAAAGAGACGACAGCTTCCGGCATCTTCTCCTTAATGACCGTAGCCATCGGAAGGGTCAGGACGAGATCGCCGATCTTATCGGGACGTATGATGAGAATGCGTTTTATCATTCAGTTTGCAAAACTACTCTATTCTAATCGTATGTTAGCACATGTCCGAAATGGAATACCATCCGCCATATCTCGATCTCTACTGCAGCGGCGAACTGGGTGATCGTGCACGCCGGCTTGAGCAGATGCTCAGTTCATGCACGATCTGTCCGCTCGACTGCCGAGTCAATCGTCTGGAAAATGAAATTGCCCGATGTTATTCAGGAAAAAAGGCCATTGTCTCCTCGTATTGCGCACATTTTGGCGAAGAGCCGGCCCTCGTCGGAACGAACGGAGTGGGTAACATATTTTTTGGCAATTGCAATCTCCGATGCGTGTATTGCCAAAATTATGAGATCAGCCAGCGGTACAAAGAAGAGCGGAAGAATGAAGTCAGCACCTTGCGGCTTGCGGAAATGATGATCGAACTGCAGGATGAGAAGAAATGCCATGCAATAGGTTTCGTGTCGCCGACACATTTTGCTCCTCAGATGGTCAGTGCACTTGAGGTGGCCTGCAGCATGGGACTGCACATTCCCATTATCTATAATACGAATGCCTATGATTCGGTCGAAGTTCTGAAATTGTTAGATGGAATCGTTGATATCTATCTGCCCGATATCAAATATTCCGAAGAGCAAGCAGGTTACGATTATTCCGGTGTGAAGGATTATGTTTACCACTCACGCAATGCGTTGAAGGAAATGTATCGGCAAATGGGAAGCGAATTGCTCTACGGCGAAGATGGGCTTGTCAAGCGAGGGCTGGTCATCAGGCATCTCGTCCTACCGAACGAAATGGCCGGCTCGGACGGAACGCTGAAAATGATTGCTTCCGAACTCTCTCCGAATATTACGCTATCGGTGATGAGCCAGTACTACCCGACGAACCGTGTAACCGAGACTAATGCCGAGCGATCTGATCGAATCCTGCTCATCAATCGAAGGATCCGTGAGCGCGAATATGAGAAAGTCTTAGAATTGCTCGATGAACTTGGATTCGAAAATGGTTGGGCGCAGGAATTCGAAAGTCAGGATTACTACAAACCAGATTTCACGAACCGATTAGAGCCATTTACAAAATAGATCGGAAGATCTATTACTTCCTTATCTCGCCGGTTTCCATACTCCAAAATAGAAGGTCCAACTCGTCCATCGTGATTCCAACTTCTTCGGCATATTTAAGCCACTTTCGTTCGATTTCCAGATATCGTTTCGGCGTGAGTGATTTCGGTATTCTTCCAATGATTCTCAATTCCTTCAGATGCTTTAAGATATGCCTATCCAGAATGGCAAGTCCGCGCACGCCGATGTTGCGCAGAAAGTGAGATGATTCTTTCAACCCCAGGCCGGGGATCATTTCCAGAACGATTTCGCGAAGTTGGCGGATATTCTCTTTGTCCCGAATTACTAGTTCGTGAAGATTCGGATAGATCTCGCGAATGTGAAGAAGCCGCTTGCTTTTGACATTATGAAATCGGATGTAATGCCTCGGATCACGGAGGTAGGGAACAGGATCGAACCCGTTCTCAAGGAATCTATCTCTCTTCAATTCCAGAATAACTGATTCAGCGTTTCTGGCACTCGATTGCGGCGTAAGAATGCAGAAGAGCAGTTCGTAAAAATATTCCTCAGCGCGAACTGCGGCAAAATCCTCCAAGCGCAAGGCGATAGCGTCCTTCCGCTCGTCGAAGATGGCTTGCCACTTTTCAGGAAGAGTTTTCATTCAGGCCAGATAGTATTTGCGATCACTCTTGCGAATACAGAAGCCATCGGTGATCAATGCACGCAGTACTTCTTGTACGAATTGCTTAAAGTCAGCGTCACCCTTGGAATGCTTGAGATGTCTTAGAACCGATGCCTCGGTCAATCCGTGATTCATAGAGATCAGTTTTAGAATTCTTCCTCTCCAGATGCGTTTCGGTTGCCCAAAGTATTGCCGCTCCTTTATAACTTTAAGATTCTTCAGAGTTGCAGGTTGATCGATCAGTACTGGGCCGGACTTGCATTTAGCATAGAGCGGACATTCACCGCATTTTGGCGCGCGCTTCTTGCAGATCGTGGCTCCAAAATCCATCAGCGCTTCATGCCATAGCCGCGATCGTTTTCGCGGGAGAATTGCTTCACCGAGGGCGAGAATCTCGTGCTTCGGAAGCATAGTCTGCGAATCGGGCATGATTCGAAAAAGTCGCGAGAGTACTCGTTCGATATTCACATCGACCGTAGCAACGGGTTTATTGTATGCGAAGATGAGAATTGCCCGAGCCGTATAGTCACCGATTCCGGGAAGCTTGAGGAGGTCGGCCTCTGTTTTTGGGAAGGGCTTGTTCGAAAGGGCGATGGCAGCTCTCTGCAAATTCAGAGCGCGTCGGTTATATCCCAGCCCTTGCCATGCTCTGATCACGTCCGATTGCTTTGCTGCTGCCAGTGATTCAATGGTAGGGAATTGGTGAAGGAAGCGGGGCAAGAATTCTTCGATACGGGAAGCCTGAGTCTGCTGACCCATAACTTCGCAGACGAGAACCTCATACGGATCGCGGATCTTCTTCCGCCACGAAAACTTTCGGCGATTCATATTGTACCATTCGATGAGCGTTTCCTCAATTCCTGCAAATCTTTTTCGATCACGAGAGGAAAGCGTAAGTGGCGACGGACTCATTTAGGAATTCCTTCCGAGAGGATCTTTTGCAGAATGTTCGCATTGCCGGATAAGTGCTGCAACGATCGGAGTTCTTCCGGAGCAAACCACTTGATATCGGCAAACTCCGTATTCACGGGTTCGCCCTGGAAATCGCGCACAAGGAAGAATGTCACGTGATACGTCATACCATTGGAGTATGTCATGATATCATCGAACCACGGTGTTGCAGTTGTCAGAGAGATGAGAAGTTCTTCACGAAGTTCACGCTCCAGAGCTTGCACAAGTGACTCACCACTTTCCACTTTGCCGCCGGGGAATTCCCAATGTAAGGGGTAGAACGGTTTATCCGTGCGGCGAAGGCACATAAGAATAGTGCCATCTCGGATCAGTAAACCGGTAACTACTCGAACTGCCATTATCCGAACTTCAGGGCAGTTAGCGGACGGACGCGCGAAGCGATTCGCGCAGGAATCAGCGTGGCAAAAAGCGAGATGACGATTGCGATCAGGCTGACGATAACGTAGTGCTCCCATTCGATCGAGATCGGTACGCTGGACATGAAGTAGATATCGCTTCGAAGTTTGAAGAAATGGAAATGAAGCTGAAGCCATGAGACTGCAAATCCGATCACGTTACCTATCAGGACACCGGAAAGGGTAATGACCATTCCCTCTGTCAGAAATATTTTTGCAATTCCACTATCCTGAGCACCGAGCGATTTCAAGACTCCGATCGTCTTAGTCTTCTCGATCACCATGATCAAAAGAGTTGAAATAATATTGAAGGCAGCAACGATGATGATAAGACCGAGGATGATCGGAATCGGTTTCTTTTGCAGTTCGATCCATCCGAATATTGTTGGATATATATCGTAGACGCTTTGCGCATAATAGGGATAGCGGATCACCTTCGAAATGTCCTTGCTCAGCATTCGGGCCTGATCGAGATCTCGTCCCATCACGCGGAAGCCGCTGACCTGAGTCGGGCTATATCCGGCAAAATTCTGTGCAGCATCGAGCGTGGTGTAGGCAAGACCGTTATCATACTCCGTCATTCCCGTTTCAAAGATGCCGACGACACGAAATTTCTTCAGATGTGAAAGGATATCTTCTCTGCTTCGCATTCCTTCATGGAATCGGAAAGCGATGACGGATTTGCCGACTTCCGTATGCAGATCCTTTGCGACTCCTTTGCTGATGATTAAGCCGGGAAGAGAATCGGTCGTCTGTGAAGCTGGCGCCGATCCTTTGATGACACGTTTCAATGCCAACGTTAACGAATCCCCGGGAAGCACGCCTTGCAGCACAATTCCTGAAATCCCACTCGGTGTGCGAAGCACGCATTCCTGCTCGACATAGGGCGCCAATGCGCGTATCTCCGGCACCTTACGCTGAAGGTAACGAATAGAGCCGGGATAATCGGGAAGCGGGCGGTTACCATAGGAAGTGATCTCTGCATGGGCCGTATACCCAACGATATTATCGGTCAGTGTTTTCTCGAATCCGGAAAGTATTGCAAGAGTAACGATCAGAGTTGCCGTACCAAGAGCAACACCTCCCGTTGAAATGCCGACGATGAAGGAAACGAACCGTCGCTCGGCGTTCTTGCCGGGGACTTGAACGTCAGTCTGCTTCCGTCTGTAACGGAGAAACCTGCGGGCTATGAAATAAGGATATTTAATACGCGTTTCGGAATATTCGTACCTGCACGGCTTACTAATATTTTAGAAGCTCTTGCCATTTCTCATATAATTCTCCGGTAGAACGCACATCGCGCATGCAATATTCCGCGATCTCACGCGAACGTCCTTCGGCAAAGAACTGTGGGACTTCGTATCCGGTGATGCCGCCGGATTTTGGTGAAGAGACTCCGAACGCCTTCGTATAGAAATCTAAATTGAACCTGCGCATGGCACCGTTCTTATCGAAGCCATTTCCGAAGACAAGCTTATCGGCGAGGTCGATATGCTCGACTTCATAATTCTTTCCGGTAACTTTGAACGTCCATCTCGTTCCTGACATGAGGTTGATCGTAGGACGAATGCCAAGGGTTGCACTGCGAAGCATCAGGAACGGGCAATCGAAATTCCTGCCATTGAAGCTGACGAATGCCTGATAGCGTCTTTCTTCAAGCCCTTGCCAGAAATGAGTAAGCATCTCTCCCTCATCGGTGAAGGATTTATACTTGATCTGCATATCGTCGGTCTCGACGGTTTGCTCGCTATCGATATCATCGAGAAATAGTGCGGCACCGCGCTTGGATTCGGGAATATAAATGCCGATGCAGACTACTCTTCCGAGCAGAGGATTTAGCGCACCGAACCTTTTTTGAATCTCGATCTCTTCTTCCGTCGTGCAGTTGCGGAGAAGATACTCTTTCTGTACTTCGTCAAAGGACTCATCGAAAGGAAGTGGAACAGTTTCGATATCGAAAACAAGTGACTGCATAGAATTGTGAAATATGAATAAAGAATGACAAACGAGGAGGGCCAGGAGAGAATACTACCAAAGATCGATCATTCTCTTTTCAATTCTCAATTCCAAAGACTCCTCACTTCTTCTCGTCTTTAACGACCCAGATCTTTCCGACTTGCACTTCATCCCATGTAGCAGGGCTCTCTCCGATATGGCGGGGAACAAGCCTCTTTTCCTTGGGCATAAGTATCGTTTCCGGGATAATGATATTCTCGAGCGTATCGGTTTTCGTGCCGGTTCGTTCGATCAATTGATACTTAATTTTTCGGTACGTATCCTTACCTGTATTTTCATAGATAACATTCAAATACTGCTTGCCGTTTTCCGGATCCGATTTATAGGCAAGGATGGCAATATCATGAGATTCTGCCCATGCATCGGTGGCGGGATCGTTCTTGCAGCCGGTTACAGTAGTGAGAAGAAAACAGAAGAATGCGGCGCTCGTGCGCAGAAGGTATTTCCGTGTGTTCATAGTCCCTGTTAGCGCAAATGAAAGCATGGTAAATATACGGATATTATTGAAAATATTCTGAAAAAGCGGAAGTGCATCACTGAGCAAAAAAGGCTGTTCAACAATGCATCCGCAAACATGCATCGAGGCAAGAATGTCCGTTCCTTACGGAACGCACACTTCACACTTATCGGTTTTCTTTATACAATGTTTAATTTTTCCGATCATGAGTTTGCCTCTCCGGTCAGACGCCGTACATTTGCCATTCTTATCGGCCTGGTTTTTGCCGGTTTCATCTTTCGATTCGCTCAACTTCAGTTATGGGAAGGCACGGAGCTTCGCGGAGCTGCCAGCGCTCAGGGTATTAAGCGCATAGAGCGCGTGCCGGTTCGTGGCGCTCTTTATGACCGGAAGGGAAGAGTTGTTGCAGCAAGCATTCCTTCCTATACGGTGATGATCACACCTCAGGACTTCAATCCGTATAGGCGGACATCATTGCCGCTACTGGCAAAAATTCTCGGAGTCGATACGAATTATATCCAGATCCGCCTCAATCAGGCAGGCTCCTATGTGAATTTCCATCCGGTTAAGGTTTGGAGCGATGCCGATGCCAAAGTTATCGCTGCCATCGAAGAGCATCATGACGATCTGCCGGGAGTCGATATCTCTTTCGAATCGAAGAGGCAGTATGTTGCTCCGGTTCGTGCGTCGCACCTACTAGGCTTCACGAAAGAGATTTCCGAAGATATGCTCGATAAGGTAGCCGATACTGAGGATAGCGATTACTACAATCCCGGAGATATCGTCGGGACTACAGGATTGGAATACAACCATGAACGAGATCTTCGCGGAGTGAAGGGATATGAGTTTGTTGCAGTCGATGCCCGCGGTCAGCGGCAGGCAAGATTCAAAGAAGGTAAGGCCGATATCAATTCGATCGATGGCGAAAGCATTCAACTTGGAATGGATATCGATCTGCAGCTTTATGCCGAGCAACTTCTTGCCGGTGCAGGCAGCGGCGCCGTCGTCGCTCTCGATCCTAATACAGGAGAGATCCTTGCCCTGGTAAGCAAACCGGATTACGATCTCGATATCTTTAGCGGAAGAACTTCGAAAGCCGAGTATCAGGAAGTGATGCTGGATAAATCAAAGCCTCTGTATAATCGCGCAACGCAGAGTGCTTATCCACCAGGATCGACGTGGAAGCTCCTCATGGCAGCAGCATGCCTGCAATCGAAAACTATTCCATTCAATTTTTCGATCGGATGTCCGGGCTCGTTCACCTATGGCGATCATACATTCAAAGATGATGCGGCCCATGGATTCGTCGATGTTCATCGATCCATCGTTGCTTCGTGTGACGTGTTTTATTATCGAATGGCGCTGATGCTCGGAATCGATTCGATGTATCGCTATGCCAGGATCTTCGGATTCGATTCAACAACAGGTGCAGACATTGGTTACGAAGGCAAGGGCATGATTCCGAATACCAGAAGGATGAATAAGTGGTATCCGAAAGGATGGACGAAGGGATATACCGTTAGCCAGGGAATCGGGCAAGGCGAGATCGGAGTGACTCCGATGCAGCAGGCAGCCTATGCTGCGTGCTGGGCAAACCACGGAGTCTGGGTGCAGCCACATGCTGCTAGAGCGATTTACAATACGAAGAAAGGGAAATGGGAGGATGTGCCAATAGTCTCTCATAAGATCCCGGTTGCCGATACAGTTATCGAAACAGTTCGCCGCGGAATGTGGGGAGTTGTTCACGAACCGGGCGGCACGGCGCATGCTGCAGAAACTCCCGGCGCACACGATTGCATGATCGCCGGAAAAACAGGAACAGCGCAGAATCCTCATGGGAAAGATCATGCATGGTTCGTCTCTTTCGCACCTTTCGACCATCCGAAGATCGCAATGTGTGTTTTAGTCGAGAATGCGGGATTCGGCGGATCGATTTCCGCGCCGATCACACGCAAGCTTATTAAATATTATCTTTACGGAGATAGGGAAGACTCCCTTCCCAAGATACTTCCCAATACACCCGAGTACGATAAATATCGGGCCGAAAAATACCTGAAAAAACAGACTCCCGCACCCGCTCCCAAGGAAAATCCCGCAAAAAATGCCTCAAATGACGCCGTTTTGGAGGAAAAGAAGCAGGGGTAGCAAAAAGGTAAGAAAATGGCTCTTTTGAATTTGGATTCCACGCAAAATTATTGTAGTTTTGCGATTGGGAGCTTATGAACACACGGGAAGTTGTCGAATGATCATGATGAACATCTGTTTTTCTTAACCTAGTTTATTTTTTATTCCCCACGCATATGGCAACACCAATGGATTTCTCTCAAAAGGTATGGATCGGAGCAATCGGATTCATAGTTGGAGTTCTTGTAGGTTATTTTGTACTTAATCCGCTCATTCACTCTTCAGTTACAGGTTCCGGAACAATCTCGAAATTTCAAAGAGTAATCGGAAATCCTGATAGTGGGAAGATTGGCTTTATTGTTCCATCGGGCGATAGCTCCTTCATTACATCGCATTTGATCGGGCCAACGAATAAGGCCGTTAGACTCGTCAATACGACTACAGGTGCAATGGTTTCCACATACACGCCCGCTGGTCGACCCTATCATACGTGTGCAACTGATAGTGTTGTTGGTTGGAGAGTGGGGCCCGGAAGCTATCAGCTCTATATTCTTTATGATAATACCGGCTCGACGCATTGCGGTACACCTCCGCCGACAACAACATATCTGACGGATCCGAGCGCCTTCACTGGAACAGTTGACCTGAGTACGCCCACAGGAATCAAGACATGCCCGATCGATCTCTACGATTTCACCGTGTTAGTACACGGCGATGAGACGAAGATCACGATCATTATGGAACCGGGTATGTAGACCACAAGTATTTCGCACCTTGGTGGTCGACAACTTTATACTGCTAATGGTTAGGGATATAGAGATTCTTGATTTCTTTGATTTTCTCGAATTCACTTTCTTCTTCGAGGAGTTCAATAAGGCTTTGAACTCCTCGTTGCGTTGATACGTGGTGAATCCCGGAGACTTTAGCCCTTAATTCGATCGATCGTGTGATCAGTTCCTTTGCCACCTGATTCTTTCCCATTCTTTTATATAGCAACCCAATATTATAGATTGTACTGATGGTGCCGGGGTGTTCTTCTCCCATTCTTCTGGTCCTATCGGCAAGAACTTCTAGCAGCAAGGATTCGGCTTCTAGAAATTTTCCCTGGTCAGAGTAGAGTTCGGCTAACGTTGTCCTTGCTGATGAGATGAGAGGATGATTTCCACCGTACTTCCTAACTAATAAGCCAATTGCTTCATGTAGAGCTGATTCACTGTCGCTATAGTTCTTAATCCGCCAACTGAGAATGCCAAAGTTTACTAACCCATTTATCGTTTCAATATGCTCCGGACCCAATAACTTCTTATTGATTCTGATAGCAGAATTGACTAGTTCAATCGCACCTTGATATTCTCCGCTTTTTTCGAGTACGGACGCTAAATTGTTTATTCCGATCGCAGTTTGAAAATGCTCTTCGCCAAAGACTTTCTTCTTTAGTGCAAGTGCTTTTCGGAAGATCTGTTCGGCCTCGCTAAATTTTCCCTCCGCAAAGAGAACAGAGCCCAGATCCGAGAGGCATTCGACGGATTTCTTATGTTCGATACCGAAATCAAATTCAAAGATCGAAAGTGCCTTCCGGAATTGGAACTCGGCTTCATCGTACTTACCGATGGAGTAAAGCAAGGTGGCTAAATTACTGATGTTCTCTGCAGTCCGGGAATCTGCTTCACCATACTCCTTCAGATAGATCGTATTGGCGCGACGGCAAAGCGTCTCTGCTTCATCAAATGATCCTTTGGCAATGAGAAGTTTCCCAAGATCGTTTAGGCTTTCGGCTACAAGGGGATGCTCAGCTCCTAAAATGGTTTCTCGCAGTTTGATTGCCTTGCGAAGGAAATGTTCGGATGCTTCATACGCTCCGGCAAGATGAAAGGCATTTCCAAGGTTATGGTAGAGTGTTGCAAGCCGTTCGCTATCGGGGTTTTGTTCTTCAAACCTTCTGAGCGCCGTCCGGTATTCTTCATCGGCATCGAAATGTTCGCGGAGCCTGAGCCAGTATCCTATTAGCTCATACAGCTTATCTTCTTCCAACAGCTTTTCGAGCAAGGGAATATTGGTCAATGAACCGTTGAAGTTTTCCCAGTCTTCGGCGTTCTGCCATTGCCAGGGCTCTTCATCGATGCGTCTCTTTCCGACAGGGAGCGTAGCAAAGTATTTTGCTAACTTTGAATGCAGCGCTTTCTGCTTATCCTTATCACCAAGATATCGTTTCTCGACGGCATTCCGCAAATAATCATGGAAGAAACTGAGTAATCCATCCTTGCGAATGAGATGATAGTCGAGGGCATTGAGTAGCAGCGAGAGATCAAGCCTTGTCACCGGCTGGTTATCCGGTGCCACGGAACTGACGGCAAGCAGATCGAGCA
>JAUZOQ010000037.1 GCA_030706385.1 Bacteroidota bacterium
GGGGGGAGAGAATTTGATTTTTAGGCCGGCATAGCTCAGTTGGTAGAGCAGCTGATTTGTAATCAGCAGGTCGTCGGTTCAAGTCCGTCTGCCGGCTCAGCTTGAATCATATATTGCGGATTACGAATTTTATTTCGTAATTGTACCGGGCAGGTACTCAAGCGGTCAACGAGGGCAGACTGTAAATCTGCTGACGAAGTCTACAAAGGTTCGAATCCTTTCCTGCCCACAAAGATGTCGATTGAAGTGGTCGTGGAGCTTAAGGATTTTTACACGTTAAGTCAGGCGACCAAATTGAAAGACATGTTCTTGCTCACGTAGCTCAGTTGGTAGAGCACGTCCTTGGTAAGGACGAGGTCACCGGTTCAATCCCGGTCGTGAGCTCGGAGCGAAGACAAAGTTTTGTTTTGCGGGAGTAACTCAGTTGGTAGAGTCACAGCCTTCCAAGCTGTTGGTCGCGGGTTCGAGTCCCGTCTCCCGCTCCAGTTCGATCCTTCATCTCGATGCAACTGAGCGTCGAACGAGGGGTGAAGAAAGAATTTATTTAAGAAGGACAAACGACAATGAGAGATATCATAACACTGGAGTGCACGGAATGCAAAGAGCGCAATTATTCTGCAACGAAGAATAAACGGAAGCAGTCCGGACGTGTAGAGTACAAAAAATTCTGTTCGCGCTGCAATAAGCGTCAGGTTCATAAAGAAACTAAATAGCCTGCCAGCTGCCGGCTATAGGCTGTCAGCTTTCAGACACGTCAGTAGCTCAATTGGTAGAGTAGCGGTCTCCAAAACCGTTGGTTGGGGGTTCGAGTCCCTCCTGACGTGCGAAGAAGTTGCATTGAGATCGTGATTCGTCTTGACGATTTGCAGTTCAACTTCAGAATCATCGGAAAGAATTAGCTCATTTATTTATGCCCAGGCTGTAAGCTTTGGGTTCTTGAATTACGGATATGGCAGATACACTCGTTTCAACACAAATCGCTCCCGAGCGGAAGAACTTAAAAGATAAGACCCTCGGATTTTTCCTTGATGTCAACAAGGAAATGAAGAAGGTTACCTGGCCTAAACGCGAAGAACTACTCGACGCAACGTGGGTGACGATAGCCCTTTGCTTGCTATTCTCCGCTTTTGTTTTCGGCGTGGATAAGATTTTCGAAGTCCTCCTTCGTCTCGTATACTCACTTTAATAATTACCCGAATCATGAGCGAAGTTCAAGCAACACAAATGAAATGGTATGCACTTCGGTGCTTTACCGGACATGAAAATAAGGTCAAGGCGTATATTGAGGATGAGATGAAAAGACGTGGTCTTGCAGATCGCGTTTTAGAAGTTGTCATACCAAATGAAAAGGTCTTTGAAGTAAGAGAAGGGAAGAAAAGAGTAAAAACGAAGAGTTTTTTGCCTGGGTATATCTTGCTGGAAGCAGCTATTGACAAGAAGATCATCGATATCATACTTTCCATCCCGAGCGTAGTTAGCTTTGTGGGCCCCTCTAAAGATAGACCTACAGCTTTGCATGCTGACGAAATGCGCCGCATCTTGGGCAAGGTAGAGGAGAAGAAAGATACCGAATCGCCAGAAGTACGCTACTTTTTAGGACAACCGGTTAAGGTTATCGACGGACCTTTCAATGGTTTTCAAGCCCAAATCAAGGAAATCAACGACGACAAACAGAAACTGAAGGTCGAAGTTTCTATCTTTGGCAGGAAGACCCCTGTAGAACTTGATTACGGCCAAGTTGAGCCAGAATAACAACTTAACAGCAGGTTTTCTACCGCCTTTCAGCTAGCAATAACAAAATCTGTTTTATTTTTCTGAGATTGGAATGTTTGGCACGACTATTGCTTATTGATAAGTCAGTGTCTCACCAACACTTCAGTCTCACGTTCTGTGTGTTTCATAGTGACCTCCTGGAAGCCCGCCGAAAGCAATTTCGTCGGGTTTTCAACTTCTATATGTTGAATTCAGCATTTGTGCGGTACCCAATTAGTTTGAAGGCGTCCGATCGCACGGCTACTTCTTTGAATGATACTCCGTTTCCCAATCACTGAACGCTTTTACTTCGGATTGATGTGAATCAAGCCATTTATCAGACTCACTCTTGTTGATATGTCTTCCAATTATGTGACAAAAAGCGGAGAGGTTTCCAGATGAAGATAACTCCTGAAAATACTTGCCATAAAACTGCATGGCAAATCCGGTCCGATCTTTCTTTTCAGGCGAAGCACACGCTGCAATGCCTTTGAATACGGATTCGAATAGGCGAAGTTCAGCATCAAAAGGAGAGAGCTTTGTTCCTGTAATTGAATCCAGTTTAGAGTCAATGCCGAATGAAGAAAAGCCCATGAGAAGCTCAGCAGCGACAAAGTCACCCTCTGTCGTATCGACACTGAGTGTGATTATGTTATCGCCGGTTGTAGTTTTCTTGTCGCCAGTAACCAATTTCTTCACTTCTTCGATAGCGTCGGAAATTCGTGTGTCGTCATCATTTGCATAGAGAAGAAAGCACATGTAAGCCATGAAAGCCGGGATCTTTTGATTCCTGAGAGTATAGATTTTAGCCATGTGGTAGTTACTGGATGGATGGCTATACTTAAGCATTACGGATTTCTTGAAATTCTCCAAAGCTTCTGCATTACGACCCATTCTGCGGAGAGTAATCCCAAGATTAAAATACGCTGACTGAAAGTTAGGAGATACAGCAGTTGCCTTTCGATAGCTCTCTATCGCCTTTTGGGGATTTCCTTCATCATCCTGAATCGAGCCTTCCATGACATAGAATAGAGCGGAGTACGACGATTGATATTTAAGTCCTGTTTCAGACATCTCAAAAGCCTTCTTCCGGTCACCTTTTGCATAATACGTGTTTGCCATTTCATACATTGCCTGTACGCAAGCACTATTTTTCACCAAGACCTTGCTAAATTGCTCAAGTGCTTCATCGTACTTCCCATTGTCATGCAGCGCAGCCCCTCGCTGAATCACTGCAAGTTCGTCCTCGCTTGCCTTTTGCGCAACCAACTCAGGGGTCTGCGCGCGCACATTAACGGTCAAAAGAATGATGACAAGAAATGAAAGGAGTAGAGAGCAATGTTTCATGCGCCGGTTATGTGTTATTGAATATGAAGTGATTCGAATATACGAACGAAAATCTCATGGATGAAGAAGACGGGGCTTGGCTAAATTTCCGTCGTATTTTTGTCTTACAAACTATGTTTACCGAACAAGAACAAAACGAGTTATCCTTACTGATTAAGCGTTATGAGAAACCACAGGCCGCATTGCTACCTGTGTTATGGCGCATCCAGGAAAAGCAAGGCTGGATAGATCAGGATGGAATGCAGGAGGCAGCGAAGATTTGTGGTGTCCCCAAAAGCCACGTCCTGGGTGTCGTGAGTTTTTATACCATGTTTTTCGAAAAACCGATGGGGCGTCACCACGTTCAGGTTTGTACCAATGTGAGCTGTATGATTCGCGGAGGCGAGAAGATCTATGACACAATGAAAGAATGCCTTGGTATAGGGCATTTAGAGCGAACTCCGGATGGGTTGTTCTCCCTTGAAGAGGTTGAATGTATGGGCGCATGCGGCGGAGCGCCGATGATTGCAGTCGGAGAAAGGTTTTTCGAAAAAGTTACAGCCGAGGATGCGGCTGCTGTAGTTCAACAGATCAGAAATACCGGTACGGTGCCTGCGCCGATCGAGACGGTCCAATTACCCGAATTAACAAATTTATAACGCCAAATCACATTGAAGATCATCCTACCAGACATTCCGAATCTTCGCGACATTGATGTATATGTGAAAAATGGTGGCTATGGCGCAACGCTGCTCAAAGCATTCTCTATGCGTCCGGAAGCTGTAACGGATGAAGTCAAGAAATCAGGCCTTCGTGGAAGGGGCGGTGCTGCTTTTCCTACCGGCCTCAAATGGACGTTCATGCCGAAAGGCTCAGATAGAAAGAAATTCTTGCTCATCAATGGCGATGAGTCGGAGCCTGGTTCTTTCAAGGATCGACAGATTTTTGAATTCAATCCCCATCAAATGATAGAAGGGATTCTACTTGCATCGTATGCCATGCAAGTTAGCCATGCCTACGTATACATTCGTGGTGAATATGCGCATTGGATTAGGATGGTAGAAAAGGCACTCGCCGATGCCTACTCTCGAGGTTTTGTCGGAGATAGAATGCGTGAGACTTTCAAGCCTGCCGGTGAAGGCGTTCCGTACTCAGTTGATATTACCGTTCACAAGGGAGCTGGAGCCTATATCGTGGGAGAAGAATCAGCACTTATGAACTCTCTTGAGGGAGAAAGAGGGTACCCGCGAATTAAGCCTCCTTTCCCAGCAAACTTTGGACTCTGGGGATATCCGACGACGATCAACAATGTAGAGACTATCGCTAATATTCCTCCAATCATGCAAATGGGCGCAGAGGCATATGCAAAGATCGGCGAGCCAAAGCATCCTGGAACGCTCCTACTTGGAGTCAGTGGTCATGTTAACCGTCCCGGTGTGTATGAAGTCCCCTCGGGTACTTTGCTGACTGACATGATCTACAACTACGCACAAGGAGTACCCGGAAATAAGAAAATAAAATTGGTAATCCCAGGTGGATCGTCCATGCCTCCACTCAGAGGTGATAGTCTGGAAGGCGTGAAGATGGATGCCGAAAGCCTTAAAGCAGTTGGCTCATCCATTGGAACTGGTGGAATAATGGTTATGGATGAAGATACTGATATTGTAAAGGTATTACAACGGATATCCAAATTCTACTGGCACGAGTCGTGTGGACAATGCACCCCATGTAGGGAAGGGACAGGATGGCTCCATAAGATCTTGAAGCGAATTAACGCCGGCGAAGGCTCGAAGGCAGATGTTGAATTGCTTGAAGATGTGGCGAAGAACATTGAAGGAAGAACGATATGTGCCCTGGGGGAAGCTGCGGCATGGCCGGTGAAATTTACTGTCCAGAGATTTCCCGAGGAGTTTGCGCAGAAGGTCTCGAACGAACCACATGATCAGGTAAAACTAAACAAAGTGCATGCCTTGCGAGCCGGGGGATTAGAGCCTGTAGAAATCCATGTACCTCTTGTAGTTCGGAAGTAGTACTCTAGCAATCGTAGATGTGTACAACCGGAGCAATCTCCTTGAGTAGTTCTAATCCATCATAATAATTAATATCAGCTACAAAGGCAAATCCGATTACGTTTCCACCCATCTGCATGACGAGGTCTGCGCTGGCTTTTGCAGTCACGCCTGTTGCAAGTAGATCATCGACTATTAATACATTACTTCCGGGCCTGATAGCGTTCCGGATTATTTCGATTCGATTGGTACCCATCTCCATCGCATATTCCATTCCTGCAACGTCGTGCGGATGAACACTCGGAAATTTCTTTGCCTCAGCCATAGGAACTCCCAACCTCATTGCCAGTGGAGCGGCGAAAATAATACCGCGCGGTTCGATCCCAACGACGATATCGATTTTCCACTCGGCCACTTTGAAATACAAGGAATCGATGGCAAACCGAAATGCATCGGCATTATGAAGGATTGGCGATACATCTCGATAGGTAATACCAACGCTTGGGAAGTCGGGGATGTCAAGGATATGTTCTTTAATAGTCATCTTTTTTTCCCTCCATATGATAATTGTGTCACCATGACTAACAATCTATGGTGGGAAAATATCAAAAAAAAGGCGAAGTCGTCTTCGCCTTTTTAATCCAGCTAAACTCGGCCGTTACTTCGTGATAATGAGCTTTCTTGTTGCAGTCATTCCTTCTGCTTGTACCCGAATCAGGTAGGTTCCGGCAGCAAATTTTGTCGGATCGATGGGAATGAGATTCTGTCCGGATACTGCGGGGCCATCATGAAGCCTATGTACTTCATTCCCGAGCACATCCATCATACTCACCTGAGCATTTCCTCCATTCTTCAAAGTGAAATAAAGTCGGGTCTCAGAGGTCGATGCAGGGTTTGCGGTGAGGTAAAGATTCAGATAATTTTCCGGTGAAAAATACTTATCGCTCACAGAGCTGGAACCTTGAACTGCGTAACTCGCTCCGGTAGGGGCGACGTTTGTGTCGGCGCTGATGGAAGCGCTGTGTCCGGTCTTCGTATACCAATCAAACCCATAGTCGACAGTGGTCTGACTGAACGAGAACAATGAGATGGTGTTAGTATTTTTCGTTTTCACTCGTAATGCATCACTCGATGCCATAGGCGTAGGCCCATTTTTCTGGTGAATGGAAGAAGGAGTAACGAGGGTGCCATAAGCGTCCGCGATTGCATCCACAGACATTGTGTAGGCGCCGGTTGGCAGCCCTGTAATTCTAAAATCCGAAGTACTTTGCCAGGCTGTCTGGTAGGTAAGTGGGAAAGCTAGTTGTTGCAGAGGGGGCACGTAGGCAGCAACTTTCTTCGTCATTCCCAAACTATCTTGGCTAGCTCCTACTACCCAGAGTCCGTTCGAGTTGAACTTCATGAATATGTATTCGATTGGTTGGGTCGGATCGTTCGGAACAGATTTAAGCACATGAGTAGACGTCACAAAATCCGGATCATTGGCTAACGGAGCTCCTCCGGGATAAGTTAGAATCGTAGACGTGCCCGTAGGTGCTGGGTCTTGCGTGTATATCCTTCCGCTAAAATCCCAAGTCATATTAGGACCGGTCTTTGCTATCAGGGCATCAAGTCCGGAGATATCGGTGGTCGAAAAGGATGTCTGGTTATTGGCAGATTGCCCAAAACCGGCAAAGTATTCATCGGCAGTAAAGGTAATTGACTGCGCACTCGCGAGATTCGCGCATGCAACTAGTAACATAAGGCTAACAAGGTATTTCATAATTGTATATCGTTAGTGAAAGCGGTACAAAAATACGGTTTTTTGGCGTTACGGTCACATGAACGAAAAAAAGTCGTAATTTTGTATGTATTAAGAGCTATTACAACGAAATGAAGATTACTTTCCGGATTCAGCGATATAACCCAGAGAAGGATGCAAAACCATATTTTCAGGATTATACACTTGACGGACTAGAGGGTACGTACCGAGTTCTCGACGCTTTACATGACATCAAATGGAAGCTTGACGGCACTCTCACCTTTCGTCGCTCGTGCGCGCACGGAATGTGCGGCTCGGACGGGATGAAGATTAACGGGAAGAATACCTTGGCATGTTCTCTTCTATTGCAAGATATTAAGGGCATTGGAGACGGGAAAGTAGTCACTATTGAGCCGTTGCCCTATTTGCCGATCGTTAAGGATTTGGTAATCGAGATGGGTGATTTCTATAAGAAATACGAACTCGTAAAACCTTACCTCATCACGAAGACTCCTCCACCGGAGATGGAGCGCTATCAATCGAATGAAGACGCCGAGTTGCTCATGGAATCGACCAAGTGCATCATGTGTGCCTGCTGCACGACAAGCTGCCCATCTTTGTGGTCAAATGAGAATTACTTAGGTCCGGCAGCGATTCTCAAAGGCTACCGGTTCGCTTTCGACACAAGGGATGAAGGAGCACAGGAACACATGGCCGCACTTGACTCGGCCGATGGAATCTGGCGTTGTCATACAATTTTCAATTGCGTCGAAGCATGCCCAAAGGAAATCAATATCACATGGCATATTTCTCAGCTGAAAAAGAAACTCGTAGCTGACGAAATGTAGGTCGCCCGGGGTGGTTATTTCACAAGCATTACCACTGATCGTGTTGGGTCGATGATCACGGCCGGGAAATGGCGTAAAACGTCCATTGCTATAGTCCCTGTAATAGAGAGATTGAGATTGCGGAAGATGGGGGGAAGATTATCGATGGTTCTCCGCGGATTTCTTTTTGCGATGTTCACTCCACTCAATTCGAAAGTTGCCAACTCAATCCCACCTAAATTAGTCTTTTTGCCTGCGATCGAGTCCTTGCGGAACTCCTCCTCGATATATTTTTGAGTTCTCGGCTCTAACGCTTGCCGAAAGATTACGGATTGCCTTTCGGCGAGGGAGAAATGGATTCGACCCTCTTTCAGTGGTGGTGCCTTTACGTCGAACCACATCGTTGGAAAAGGACAGTTGCAGTGGTTGAGAATGGCGTCATCGAAGTATGGCACGTGTATGGCGGCTGTATCCAGACGTTGATCCCATTGGGCCTCTTGTTCGGATACTGAATAAAAACTTACGCTTCGTTCAAAAAAGTTGATAATAGTAATGTATCTCCGAATAAAACTATAGCCAAGGACTCCAAAAAAGGAAGTATCTATTCGCTTGATAGATAATTTTCCAAGAGTGGGTACAAGATCGGCCGTTAATGTTCTTTGGGATGATACTGGGAGATAAAATCTATGATTGCCGGTAACATTTATCAAAGAGTCGTCCGGGATGTAACTTCCTTCATTCGATGCAGCAGGATCAAGCAGGAAGCTTCTGGTCAACGTGACTGCTTTTCCGTATATATCGGTATCGATTACCGGTACGCTAATGAACATATATCCATTGGTAAAATGCATCGGAAATCGAGCTACGAGGACTCCATTTTTCAAGTATTGCGATTTGGATTGCGCAGACGTTGGTGTACTGGCAGATAGCCAAATGAAAGCAATTATCGATAGAATGATCCTCAAGCTTGGTTTGCTTCTTCTTGGCTCGGTGTTCTTCTTACTCATTTGATTGAATTTGGAATAATCGGGAGTTGATATAATTTCGATTTGCGTCATCTGGGGCAATTCGTATCGTTATGAAATACAAACCGGCATTGAGTCTCTCGCCTCCGGCATTTAAAGGTTGCCAGGATCCGGTAAAACTTCCGGAAGGAAGAAGTGAATCTCTGTAGATTGCGATAGAGTCACCTATTGGATTTTGGATGATTATTTTTACATTACCTGTATCTTTCAAAGTGAAAAAGACATTTATCGTAGAATCTCCGGCAGTACGATTGAATGGATTTGGGTAAACAGGTGCAAGTGAATCTGGAAACGAGCCCGAACTCTGGATACGGAAAGTCTTCCGAATTGAATATGTGGCAGTGCGATTTAGATGGCCGTTACCATTCGGAAGTTCTGTCTCCGTGCACGCAAACAGGAATACTGAGGCAGACAAGAATACGATTGCATTACCGGCCATCCGTAAGATCTTACCCTTCGTGTATGCGATATTGATGAACATTAGTCTCCTAATGAAATTCTATAACCGAGTCCGACCGTGAGCCCGCCAATATTTCCAAGACCACCGGTAGAGATTGGATCTGCGAAATATACTCCAAGGTGAATCCCCGCATATAGAGCGGACATTCGATTGAGGGGGTATTCAATTCCAAGCCCCAATCCAAGGCCGATATTAAAGTAGTCCTTGGAGACTTCCTGTGAAATGGGCGAGTTGCCGTCCGACGTTGCGTCGATGAAACCGGTCGTAGTGGCTCTTGCCAATAGGATAGCGGCAGAACCATAAAGTCGGAGATCCTTGTCATGTTCCTTTTCCAGATAGTCGCGAACCCCTAGTTCGATTTCGAGAGTCTTTATGCGAAGATCAGGGACATAAACTGCAGTTCGCCGTTTGTAACGAACGTCGAACATTGCCGATAGGAACGAGTTCACGGGAAAACAAAACCCGCCTGCAACTTCGATCGGAATTCCGCCAAGGCTGGTCTCGTAGTTGATTCGATAACTCTCTCTGAACGGTATAAAGCCGGCTCCTTCAGCAAATATCACGATGTTGGCCAATGGTTTTGCCGTATCAGCGCTGATTTGTGCCATGCTCGACGAGACAAATGATCCGATTCCCTCAAGGATGAAAAACGCGACAACGATCACGGAATTCAATCTCATCCTTTTATGAAATGCAAATGATTTCGTGTGCTTCAAGCCCTGATTCCTATTAATTCTTAGTATTGTAACGCCGGTTAGGGTGTCGATGTTACCCGCCGGAGCAAGTTAGGGTAAAGCATACCTCTCGAATACCTCATGCGGAATCGGCCAATCAGCTTGTTTTTTGTCGTAACCAGGAACGAATGTTTTCAAAGAATTCTCAGTTTTCTGAACCTTAAGCCTTCTCTGAAATCTTATTCTATATCTCAGAATTAGTGTCGAATTCTATGAAATTCACATCTGCAGTATTTTGCACGACTTTAACGATTTGTTTTGGTATGGCATTCGTTTGCGGAATTGCCGTTTCGCAGCCGATACGATCACCCTATGTTTTTACTCAATCGGGCCGGGATACCTCGTATTCTCCGATCCTTCCAGAACCGCCTGCTCCGATTCCAAATGCAAGGATAATGTCGTCTGGCGGACATTTTGTGATCAATTATCCGGATAAGAAACCCGAGAGAGTACGTTTCTTTGGAACGGAGTTGGAGTGGTCCTCGCAATTTATATCCGGAGCAGATTCGAAAATACTTGCCAAGCGTTTGCACAAAATGGGATTTAACGCCGTTCGATTGGTAGATAACGATTACTATAGCGCATCTCCATGGGGCTGGCGGATCTATAGTTTCTTCAGTGACACCAACGGATCGAGAACATCCTATGGCAGCAGCTCCGAACAGCTTTCTCGCTTTGACACGTTGCTGAATGAGTTTCGAAAACAGGGGATATATGTATTTCTCGTTCTGAACTCCACGCACTATTATGTTCCAGGTGATGGAGTGGCTGGATCTGATAGTACTCTCGGAGCCCAATTCACGCACTTCATGGATGCGCGAGCAGCATCACTTCACCGCCGTTGGGTGAAGACCCTATTGGGTCATACCAATCCGTTGACCGGAACGAGACTTGGTGATGAACCCGCTCTTGCTGGAGTGGAAGTAACCTCTCCCGGCTTTAGTCTGATGGCGGGATGGAGATTTGGAAATCTTAATTGGATTGATCAAAATAATACTCTAGGTAATGGTGCTGGTACGATATCTTGGCATCAGTCGCGTCGGCTTGACACCCTCTTTTCGCAATATTTGGTACGTAAGTACGGAAGTGATGCGGGAATTTCGAGTGCCTGGAAGGGAAGTACAGTTCTTCCAAATGCTCCGAACCTTCTCTCCAATGGCAGTTTCGAACAGATAGGCTCCACTTCCTGGTCTTTCACAGTACAGAACGGGGCAACAGGGGATAAGACGATTTTCTCTCCCGGTCTCGATTCGCAATACTGTATGCTTAGTATCATTAGCGGAGTAAGCCCAAAACCAATGTGGTATGATGCCTACTTGATCAACGCTACTGCGCGATTGGGGCAGGATACTCTTTATACGCTCTCGTTTTATGCTAAAATCCACTATGATCCATCTCATCCGATTTTGACTCGTCCGGTAACTGTATATGTGGAACAATTCCAAAATTACGTCGGGTCTTTTTCCGCGACACAGACAATTGATACAGGATGGAAAAAGTATACCTTTGATTTCAGAGCGAAAGCTGGTGGATTACAAAGATTGTATTTGGGGATCGGAGATCAAATGGGTGATGTGATGTTCGATGCAGTCGCAATCAAACGCAAGGAGGAATATGGATTGTTTGCAGGCGAAGGGAGTGCGACTGCTTCGATCGTTCGCATTAAGTTTGGTGAATCTGATCTCCTGCCGCGACAAAGAGTTCGGGATCTTGCTTTATTCTACGATTCTCTGCAGAGTGACTACTTTGACGCCATGAAGAAGTGCATAGCCGATACCCTTGGAGCTTCCGTCCTGGTAAATAATTATGCACCGGAGTGGTGGGGAAGCCTGCAGGATATCTATGCTAATCGACTGAGCGATTTTACCCAAGCTCATGTAAATACCGATTACCCGCGGCAGCGATCAAGCGGAATCCCTTGGTCCGACTCGACATGGGTTATGAGCAATAATTCGATTTTACAAGATGCAAACAATGGAACCATGGGATACCTCGCTTCAGCGAGCATTGATGGAAAACCCTTTGTCGGTAGGTATATGAATCTTGTGATGAATCAAAATTGCGCTGCACAAATTCCATTCCTTACGTCTTACGCATCATTACAGGATTGGGACGGTCTCTTTTTTGTCAACTATGCAAATTATTACGAAGATCTTTTTGCTGATGTGGCGCGCCAGAATATTTGGTGGAGTATTGCGGGAAATCCGTCTCTTCTCGTTCAGATGCCTGTTGCAAGTGATGCCTTCCGAAACCAGCGGATACTTCCATCTACAACGCACGTGACGATTACTCATGATGCCGATGATGTGTTGCTTGAGAGCGTCCCGGGGCATTATAGCGGACCCATGGGAGTGGAAGGATTTCTCGATCCGAATATCGGGACTCTTTATCAACTTCGGCAGCAATTTGACTCGCCTAAGCATAAAGTTGCAGCCGAGTATCCCTATATCCAGGATACATCGACAAAGGTCTCAGAAACGGATGAGTTGTCATGGAGTCAGAGTGGGGGGTACATGTTGGCAAACGCTAGTGGATTCAAGGGGGCGGCTGGTATTTTTGGCACCGATACGGTCACGGTTGGGAGTATGAGATTCAGAAGACTCGATAATTCTTCTGATATGCAATCTATTATGCTTGCCCAGTTGGATAATTCCGGAATGCTTCTGACTGTGGCAGGCAGATCCCAGAATTTTGGTGCAATTTGGCAATATGGAGATTCAAGTATCGGTAACCATTGGGGAAAAGCTCCCACGATCATGAGTGCGGAAAAGCTCGAATTCTTTATTGATTCAGACTCGAATCGGTTGATTGCGCATCCCTTGGATAGCACGGGGAATATTCTAAGCGGAGATATCGAGGGAGTCAGAGAACCCGGCACCAATACATTTAAGATAGTTATCGATCAATCCGTATCGCGTACTCCATGGTTTTATGTGCAAGGAAAAAATAATTCTTCCTCAGTCGCCCCAGAAATATTGCAGAGTACAAACCTTGGAGTGTTTCCCAATCCTGCTCAAAACGAAGCGCACATTCGGTTCACTCTTCCTTCAAGTGGGTTAACTACTATTTCTCTTTACGATGATCTTGGAAGGGAAATTGCTTCTATTGTGAATGGTGAGCTATATCAGGGTTCCTACGAAGTTCCCATAAACCTTCGTGACATTAATCCCGGCCACTACGTGGTTCGAATTGAACTCCATGGTAAGGTGCTGACGAGAAGTTTAAACATAGTGAAGTGAGGCAGCTATCGCGTGGCAAAGCGAAGTTCTAGCCCAAATTCATTGCTGATCGCACAGCTTGGATTGTTTTCTCGGCTTCACCTCTGGCACGGATTTCGCCTTGCTCGATTATGTCAAGTACCGCTCCCGGATCTTTTGCCAATTCCGAGCGCTTTGCTCGTTGCGGAGCAAATGACTCGTTGAGTTTTTCTGTAACTTTCTTCTTGCAATCGACACAGCCGAGTTCTCCGCTCGAACATCCAGCATGAATTTGATTGACCTCACCAGGATTCCATTTTTGGTGATAGCCATACACAAGACAAATCTCCGGTCTACCGGGGTCGTTTCGTCGGATCTTCTGAGGGTCCGTCACAGCCGACTTCATCTTTTTCCAGGTGTCCTCTGGCGTATCACTAAGCAAAATTGTATTGCCAATCGACTTAGACATGCGATTGCCATCTGTACCCGGTAGACGTGGAGTCTCTGATAGGTAAGCACTCGGGATGGGGAACACTTTGCCGTAGTGGTTATTGAAGTCGCGAGCAAACTCTCTCGTCATCTCAACGTGCGGTAGCTGATCTTCGCCGACGGGCACAAGGTCACCTTTATATAGCAGTATGTCAGCAGCTTGAAGTACCGGATATCCAAGGTGTCCGAAGCTCATTCCCTCGCCGATATCAAGATCACGAACTTGCTCTTTGACAGCAGGATTTCTTTCCAGCCTTGCTTTCGTGATGAGCATGGCGAATATTAGGAAAAGCTCAGCATGTTCCTTGATTTTCGATTGCCTGAAGATCGGTGATTTCTCCGGATCTATGCCAAATGCAATCCAATCAATCGCCATATCGAGTGATAGTTGTGCGATATCGGAGGTGTCCAGTTTCGTCGTGAGGACGTGATAATCAGCAATCAGATGAAAATTTTCCGCGACACTCTGAAGTTTTACCCACGGCTCCAGCGCTCCGGCAAAATGTCCGATATGAAGTTTCCCCGTCGGACGCATTCCCGAAAGAATGCGCGGCTTCTTGTTGCCATATGCTTTCTCGATCTCTCCCTCGCGAATTATAGCGCTTCTTTTTGTTTCCTCAGCCATAGTAATAGAGTCAGTTATTGTCTGTAACGACTAATTGCGCGAGATAAATTTCACGCTAATTAGAAAAGGTTGAGGGAACATCCTGATTTTCAATACTAGAAGTCAATCGTTTTTTACTTATTGCATGTCTTGGAAGAACTCGAAACCGTGACCTTTCTCTACCGTATTGCGTTGTAAAACCCTATGTGCGGAATAGCAGGAGTATATGATTACGGATTTTCTCGGAACCCGCAAGTAACGCCAGAGTTGCTCACGCGGATGTCCGACCGCATGATTCATCGAGGTCCGGATGACGCAGGCTTCGGGATCTCCCGAAACGGTCAATGCGGTCTTACTTTCCGACGCCTCGCGATTGTAGATCTCTCCCCGGCCGGTCATCAGCCCATGTCCACTCCTGATGGAAGATTCACTATTGTTTTTAATGGTGAGATCTATAATCACCTTGAGATTCGGCAGGAATTGGAGGCCAAGGGGTATCAATATCGGTCACGATCAGATACTGAAACAATTCTCTATGCATACACTGAATGGGGAGAAGAGTGTTTCAAGAAGTTCTTAGGAATGTTCGCCATTGCAATATGGGATGAAGAATCGAAAGAGGTATTCATTATTCGAGACCGGATCGGTATCAAACCGCTTTATTATACAAATCCCGACGGCAGATTCCTTTGGGCAAGTGAAATCAAGGTGTTGTTGGAGCACCCTACAGTAAAGACAGAATTCAATGAAGGAGCCTTGCCTCATTATTTGTCTCTACTGATGCCGCCTGCCCCGGAAACAATGTTCAAAGGCATTAATAAACTTGAAGCCGGTCATTCGCTGCGTATTTCCTCCAAAGGTGATATTACCAAGAAGCGCTGGTGGTCCTTGCTTGATGCAGGTCCGTTGGCTGATTCTCTAACAGAAAACGAAGCTGTCGACGATCTTCGCTTTCTCCTTCGTCGTTCAATTAAAGATAGGATGATGAGTGATGTGCCCTTCGGAGTGTTTCTTTCCGGCGGAATTGACTCAAGTCTGAATGTTGCCTTGATGAGTGAACTGATGGATCGGCCCGTGCAAACATTTACCGTCGGTTTTACGGAACTGGAAAAATATAATGAGTTAAGTTATGCACGTCAGATCGCCGAAAAATTCAAGACGAATCACCATGAAATTCTGATAGATTCTAAAACAGCTCAAGATAAGTTGTCCGATCTTGCCTGGCATGAGGACGAACCCAATGGCGATCCAGTCTGTATCCCATTGTACTTTGTATCGAAACTTGCTCGTGACAACGGTACGATCGTCGTTCAGGTCGGAGAAGGATCGGATGAAGAGTTCCTCGGTTATCCCTGGATGATACGTGACCTGAAGTTCAGGTCAAAGTACTGGAAGCAGTATGTTCCAAAGGCGATTCGGCGAGCAGGGTACTTGGCTACGAAGCCATTTATCAAGCATCCTCTGATGCGGGAATATCTCAGACGCTATTCTGAAGGAGAAGAATTTTTCTGGGGCGGTGCAGTTGCCTTCACCGAAGAACACAAGGCCAAGCTTTTCAGGAATTACTCAAAGGAGAGGCATTCCTCATACAGATTTCCGGAATTATGGCATCGTGAGATCAACGAGCGATATCCGAACTCAGAATACCAGCAGCGGATGATGTACCTCGAATTTCAGCAACGCCTGCCTCAGATGTTGTTAATGCGAGTCGATAAAGTATCGATGGCTACAAGTATTGAGGCACGGGTCCCTTTTCTCGATCACCGTATTGTCGAGTACGCGTTTAGGATGCCAATGCATATCAAACTTGGGAAGAAAATGGAGCCAAAGTATATTCTAAAGAAGGCTAGCGAAGGAATTCTTCCCTATGAGCACATATACAGAAAGAAACAGGGTTTTGCAGCACCCGTAGCGGAGTGGCTGAAAAAAGATTTGAAACCAATGTTTGATGAGTATCTTGCATCTAGTCGGATCGTAAGGGACTATCTTGACCTAAACTCCATAAAAGCTCTTCAAGAAGAACATCTTTCGGGCATTCGAAAGAATGCAGATCTACTCTGGTCGTTGTTGAATTTGATGCTATGGGAAAGACGGTATTTCGGGTAGTTAGCCTACGTTTGAAGTATGAATATTTATTAATCAATTCTTCGGAAGTTCAAGTCGTTGAGAATACGAATCTTTGAGAAGCCGGATTCTTTTTCCCTGAACCCCTCATGAAGACAATACAAGTACTCATCGTCCTGTTCGTATGCGTATGTGGTATCTCACAAGTATTCGCCCAGCACTCATCGAGTAGTCTCACCGTCAGAGTTGATACTGCAGGACTTAAGATCACCAATGCTTTCAGGATTCAATTAATCGAAAAGTCATCTCGTAACATTGTACAAGAAACACGCCTGCCGTCGTCGAATGAAGTTATTTTTCACGATGTGCCTTATGCAACATACACCATTGTTCTTCTTGACGGGCAGACGGTTGTTGCACGTGAGAGCGTAACAATCAATTCAGGAGTACCTTCTCGGATAACAATTGGAGCAGTTCGAAAGATCGAAGCTGGGGAAATTACAGTGGAAGGAATTCAGACTGGAGAAATTACTCCGGGCACGCACTCATATTATTCCGAGAAGCAGATCGAGAATTTACCTTCTTTTGCTGGTCCGAAAAAGATAGAGTCAGTTCTCCTCAATACTCCCGGTGCAGTTCCGGACGAAGATGGTAGGCTGCATTTTCGGGGAGAGGATGCGCAGCTTCAGTATGTTGTTGACGGCATTCCGGTAACAACAAATTCCACTCGTATCTACTCAAGTCTATTTAATTCAAATCTGATAAAGTCAGTCGATGTTCAACGTGGGGCTCTTAATGCTGAGTACGGTATTGCCACTTCAGCAATTGTTGAGATAAATACGCGTTCAGGTTTTGACGCCCCGCTATTCGCAGATGGAGTGATTTCATATGGCAGCTACGGAACTCGAGATCGATCATTATCTCTTGGAGGAAACATTGGGGGACGCGTAGCCATCTTTGCTTCTTATGCAAGTTCGGAAACTGATCGATATCTTGATCCCATTCGAGGATTTACGCCAAATCATACCGATGGCTATACCCATAACTATTTCGGCAAGGCTGATTTTCTGATATCCGATAACCTTGATCTTATTCTTCTGGGAGCAACGAATCTCACCAATTTTGCAATCGCAAATGAAAGCTCGACAAGACAACCGCCACAAGATCAGCGTGAGGACCTTTCCGATTATATGTATGGTGCAAGATTGAATTACACGATCAACGACAATTCTACGATCAGCGGATTGGTCTATGATCGTCATCTCGAAGCTACCAATACAAGCGGTGGTTTACTTCAAATAAATTCGCCGGCTGATTCAATAAAGGCAATCCGGGAAAATGAGGAATATTTCATCGGAGCCCACCGCGTCGATGCGGCCCTGGGCGGCCAAGTTGAGTATGCTGCTTTAACAAGGTGGTTTGACGTTCCAAATGCTGTGAAGCTCGGAGTAGGTGGGGAGTCATTCCCCTTGCAGGAATTCTTTACATTTGCAGTAACCGATCCGAGACTTTCTAACTCCGACAGTGCCGGTGGAGATAGCAGGCTTCTACCTTATGATATTACTCAGGGCGGGAAGCCATTCTCTGTTGATCAATCGAAAGGTGGAATGCGATTTTCCATTTATGCACAGGACCATCTGAATTTTGATAATTTGGTGATTGATGCAGGATTGCGGTACGATCTTTTTAAGCTCATTGAATCGGAATCTGGTATTTCTCCGAGACTGGCTGCAGCTTATAAGTTGACCAAGGATCTCTGGATTAAGGGGGCTTACAATAGAATCATTATGCAGGCACCGGTTGAAAATATCTTGGTTTCGAGTTCAGAGGAAGCTGCAAGACTAGTCGGTGCTAGCCAAGGAGCTACTCCGACCACTGTTATGGCAGAACGAGAGCATGTTGCGGAGTTGGGCACGGTCTATAAATTAAACGATAATCTTGATGTAGAATTAAATGGGTACGCTAAATTTATAGATAATTTCATTGTCAAGGTCGAACTCGGAGTTTCTGGCGTAATCTTCCCTGTTAACCTGAAACAAGGGCGCGTCCTCGGCGGTGATTTAGAATTCCGCCTTCATAACTGGAATAATTTTTCCGGAAAGCTCTCTCTTTCAACGTGTGACTCACGGGGTTTGAAACCCGATGACGGTTCTTCTCCTATCGCTGCGGGGCTGATTCTCGGGGAAGAAGGAAATAATTACAATAAACCTTTTGCAGGAGAAGACGCATTCCAGACTGAGCATAATCAACTCTTGACTGCTTCATTTATTTTGAATTATGATCATCCATCCGGATTTATTGCAACTCTTGGCGGACGATTTGATTCGGGACTTCCATTCGATCTCGCGGATTCGAATGGCGTTGGACTCGATGCGGAACAATCGAAAGTAGAACTTAAGAAAAGAGGATACTCGGATGAGGTGATTGATCTTCTGAACTTGAATTCTGATATGCCCGGATCTCCGGATAAGTCGACTGCCGCCCACGTAGTATTTGATCTATCGGCAGGATATGATTTTCAAAAGACAATGGGTTTTCCGGCAAAACTGGTCGGTACGATCTTGAATATTTTGGATACAAAGTATCTCTACAAATTCGAGTCTGTTTTTGGAGGTACGCATTTTGGTCTGCCAAGAACGTATTCGATCGCCCTCGAGGTGAAAATCTAGTTTATCCCTGAATACTCACTTTTAGTGGTGATGAGATCATCTATCACCTGGTTCGATTCATTTGAACCCTACGCTGGTACTGCGGCACCCTTTTTTTGCCGAACCTGTTGAAACACGCACTTCTACGCACAAGATACTATGAAATTAACGAGTTGGGCATCCTTCATTATCCTATTGATCGTGTTTGTTCAGCATGCGGAGGGGCAGCAATTACTAGTTTCGGAACCCGAATTGTTTTTCACAGCTCTTCCTCCAGCAGTCGATACTAGCAGATTTCCCCAGCATACTGGTTTTCTCAAGATAAATAATTCCATATTCTCTGCCGCCTGCCTTCACAAGTCCGAAGTATTTACCATTCATGACTTTCCCATCGGGACAGACCATGCTACCTTGCACGTCGAGCAATTCGACGTACTTCGCAAAGACACGAAAGTAGTTTTGGGAACATCGACTGGTGATATTCCTACTTCCGCGCCTCGCCATATCCTTTTGCACGGTTCCGTGGAGGGTTATGAAAATTCCCACGTCTACCTCGCCGTATTCGATTCGTATGCAATGGGATATATTGATATTCCAATTCAGGGACGATATCTTGTTCAGCCAACGAGTATGAGCTCAGATGTCCCTTCAATTTTGGTTGTCTACAGGGAGAATGATATTACTCGACCGCTTAAAAAATGGGTATGCGGCACGGAGGAGTATGCACCAAACTTTCCGTTAATCGAGAAGGTCTCGGCAGAAATCGGCAAATCTTCCGAAATCCCGGAAATCCAAGGGCAGCGAATGGTCCATCTTCTTAATATCGCTATCGACTGTGATCATGAGTACTTCATGACACTTGGTTCGGACGTTACTCGAGCGCAGAATTATGCGATTGCCGTGCTGGGAGCTCATAGCGATATCTACACCCGTGATCTTAACTGTGGTGTCACTGCCGGATATTTACGTGTCTGGACAACAGATGATCCCTATCCGGGAGATAACACGAATGACATGCTTGGCGAGTTTGTGGACTACTGGAATTCGAATATGGCAAATGTTACCCGCGCAGCAGCTCTTCTCTATTCTTCCCATGGGGGCGGGGGATTGGCTTATGTTGGCACACTATGTTCCGTTGGGGATGGTAGTCTGGGCTATGGAGTCTGCGGACTCAATACAGGGTTCACTTTTCCTTCCGATGGATATATTTGGGATGTCGATGTTAGTTCGCATGAATTTGGACACATTTGTGGCTCGCTCCATACGCATAACTGCGCCTGGAAGCCCCCGGTAGATAGTTGCGTCTCAAGTGAAGGCGGCTGCTATGCGAACCCTAATCCTCGGCGCGGGACGATCATGAGCTATTGCCATCTTACTGCATTTGGGACTGAGCTGAAGTTTCACCCACGTGTGATTACATTCCTGAAGTCTATCTTTAACAAATCGACATGCGCGGCCTATGTTGAGCTTCCAATAGCTAATGCAGGTCCAGATGCAGTAATATGTCAAGGTGGCAGTGCGACGCTTGGAGGTGATACACCAGGAGGGACGCCACCCTTCACCTATTCATGGCGCCCAGCGATCGGACTATCATCTACCGATGCAGAAATTGTTACTGCTAAACCTACTCAATCTACTACATACATTACTTCGATCACCGACGGTAACATGCTCCGCACCTATGATACGGTTAATGTTATCATAGAAAAGCCTTTAGTGAGTGCCGGCGGAGATGTTACTGTTTGCGGACTGGGAAAATATATTCTTACCGGTTCGGCTCAGGGGTATCCGCCATTTGCTTATCAGTGGATCGACACCGGTCTGAAAATGATTATTGGGACGACTGCAAGACTAGAAATTCCAATCGCGAAGACCCGGACATATAAACTCGTAGTGACCGATTCCATCGGCTGTGTGAACTCCGATATGATGACGATTACTGTTGCCTCGAAACCAGTTGCCAATATTAGTCCATCGAGTGATACATCGATCTGCGCTGGAGGAAATCTGACTCTAGATGCCGGTGTGCAAGCGACAAACTATCTATGGTCAAATGGAGCGAAGACGAGAACAATCAACGTAACGTCCTCCGGCTCATACTTTTGTATAGTAAGAAATAACGGCGTTGGCTGCGACGACACAAGCCGAATCATCTCTGTCACATTCTACCCTGTTCCGACGGCCCCTGCTGTGAGTCAGGTAGGGGACACGCTCTTTTCAACGCCTGCAAATGCTTACCAATGGTATGAAGGAAGTGTTCCAATTGCGGCAGCCACAGATCGAAAATATGTGCCGACTAAGTCAGGGACGTATTTAGTGAAGACCAGGAATGAGAATAATTGTTCTGCCGAAAGTCCCGGTTTTGTCTTCGCGTTTAATTCTCATGCAGTTGTGCCGTATTCATCCGACCCCCTAGATCTGATCAAAGTATATCCCAATCCGGCTCATGATCAAATTAGCTTTGACTATCCGAGATTTGTAACGATGGGACTCGATCTTCAGGTAACAGACTTGCTTGGTAACAAATTGGCGCACTATTCTCGAGAGGCCGGAGAGAATGCAGCTCCTCTAATGATCGATATTCATTCATTCCCGACTGGCACCTATATTCTCAATTATTCCTTCGGAGCAGATGTTAAGGCCCTTAAATTCATTAAAGAGTGATGCACAGTGCTTTGATGTCTGGAAACTTGAAGAAAAGAAAAAGCCGGAAGTATGATCTTCCGGCTTTCGCTTTTCTATTGAAACAAAATGACTACCGTTTTTTGGACATGGACTTTACTGTTGCGGCCCCACTCGGAGCCTTAGGATGGGAACCATCCCCCGAATCTAGATCGGGGCGAGAGTAGCACCAATCTCACAGTTGTCCATAAAAAGCGGTGGACATTCAGTGAATATAACTTGACATGAAAAAATTAAGTTCTTGTAAAATAGTCGGGAATTGACTAAAGAGTCTCCTCCAGTATTTTTTTTGAAATACTTTTAGGTAGAAATAAGTTAACATTAAGCAGTAGTCTTATTCTATAAAAAAAACATGGGGATTATCAATAACTTTGTAAAAGGCCGTAGCGCGATTGTGCTATTTTTCTGTTTTCTGATCAGCGGACATGTATTAGCTCAGCCCTCGGTGCGACTATTCCAGAATTCCACGATCAGTAAGGCAAATTCGCCATTTTCGACGAATGCATCATATTTAACAGTTGATCATCACGCATTGAGCTCACTATTGTCAACTCCACATGTGATTTTGACCGGTATTCCGCTTCCTCATGTTGCGGGTCTGCCTCAATCCGTTGATCTTGATGTAATGGAGTTTTCCGTCGTCACTGAAAAGACAAAGGTGACCCTCCAGGTTGGTGACACAAAGATTCCTGCTCCGTTGCCGACTGTGCGAACCTATCGCGGGAAAGTCCGGGGAAATCCGAATACTCTTGCCTTCATCGCAGCGGAACCTGATGGTAATGTGTCTGGATTCATTCGCTTCAACAATCAGGAAAATTTCTCTATCTCTGCTGCATCACGCTCTGATGGATATACTTCTATCATCGTTCCGATGAGTTCAGTCTCCAGTGATCTTAGTCGTTGCGAAATGACTGACGAGGCAAAATACGCTCCGAACGGAATAACTCCGCAACCTCTGCGTGAGTCTGGGCTGCAAACTCTCTCCCAGCCACTTGCTGCAGCAAAAACATGTGTAGTTGCCATCGACGAGGATTACGCATGTTATCAGGAATTTGGAAATAATGTAGACTACATAACCGCACGCTTGGCGGCTATTACGACAGTTTATGAAAGTGAAATCGGTGTTGCAATGTCTCTGGGACCCTTCAATTGCTGGACCACTCCTGATCCGTACAATGGCAGCGGTTTAGATCCACTCCTTCAGTCATTTACGAATTACTGGGTTTCGAACCATCAGGGTGACGCTGACCAACGAACTCTTGCGCACTTGATTTCTAGGAGAATCGGAGGCGGAGGCGCTTCAGGCATTGCATGGGTTGGAGGAATGTGCCGGCCAGGTGATATCGGCTATGGTCTAACAAATATTTCCGGGACGATGACGGGAGTGGATGAGGCCGTCATGGCCCACGAACTCGGACACAACGTCGGGTCTCAGCATACCCATAATTGTGCTGCCTATCCGCCAAGTGGCCTCGACCACTGCGTTGCTGCCGAAGGTGGCTGCTCCTGGACGCCGGTGCAGTCACTCGGATGCATCATGAGCTATTGCAACAATAAGACATTCTCCTTCGATACTCCGAATGACCATCGCGTAGTAACTACCTTGCAGGATGCTGTAGATCAAGCTACTTGCCTTGCTTCATTGGCTCAGATCAAAGTAAATGATACGGCAGTTACTTTCGCGAAGACCGATTTCGGTTCGTCGCGCGATACAACCTTGACTGCAATCGTAACCAGTACGGGTAGTGAGGCTGATTTGAAGATCATTGGGATGACTATTGGCGGAACCGATGCTAACGCCTTCACAATAAAGAAACACCCGCAATTCCCTGTAGTATTGACTAATGGCCAAAGTATCAATGTTACAATTACTTTTAGCCCGAATTACGGAGGCGATCTGACGGGACAATTGCAGATCTTGCACAATGCGACTGGTGGATCATCGGTTGTTAATCTTTACGGACACAGCGCTACGCCAACAGCATATTTTATTCACGATGTCGCCAACGATCCAAATTACATCCTTGATTACGGCATCGTACATCTGAGTGCTCCAATCGATTCTACAATTGATTACGTTCGGAACGATGGTGACGGACCGCTCAAGATTACACGCACATGGTTCACTTCAGACACATCCGAATTCTCGATCATCTCAGGTGGGGCTCCTGCACTCATTGCTCCGGGTGCTACCGGCTCGATGGTCGTACGGTTCAAGGCCAAAAGTAATGGATTGAAGATGACGTATCTGGATTTTAAGACGAATGATCCCAATACCGATACTTCAGCGATCGCGAGTTCGATGCAGGTGCAGGCTGACGTGCAAAAGCTTTCAGTACATTCCTCAGCATCTGGAGAGCCACAACTATTCCTTTCACCGAACCCCTTCAAAGGCCTACTTCAACTTGAAGTGCGGGCAGGCCTCGGGTATGTTGGCAAGCCGATCAACGTTGAAATATTCGATAATCTGGGAAGAAAAGTTGGCACAGTCGACGGTGGAAAGCTTGATGGTCAGTCAATGAAGTTGAAATGGCAGCCCGATGCATTGCTGAGCGATGGAGCTTATAACATAAAGCTTAAGATTGGTGACTATGAATTGCTGAAGCAAGTTATTCTTATCAAATAGAGAATATTCTTAACAGTTGTTGGGATGATGAACGGGCTAATGCCCGTTTGTCATTACTACTCCGACGAAAGTGCCAGGGATTGATTTGAACCTCCAAGAGGGAACCCTATAACCTCAGAATGAGGTTAAAGTGCCGCGTCAAGAGGGCGGTGGGGTAGTAGGATAACGCCTCAATCCTCTCGAAGCATTGATCAGGGGCTGTAGCTCATCTGGTAGAGCGTTTGAATGGCATTCAAAAGGTGAGGGGTTCGAGTCCCCTCAGCTCCACAAACAGCGAAACGAGACGTCATTAATGCAGAATGGGAGAATCCTATTCTGCATTTTCATTGCAGATGGATGAACTTCTGCTGCCTAAACAGAGTTATATGCCCGCAACTTTTTTGATTGCGGAAGGAGCGGTAGTTCAGTTGGTTAGAACGCCTGCCTGTCACGTAGGAGGTCGCGGGTTCGAGTCCCGTCCGCTCCGCAATGCTTGAAGAGCTTAATAATTAGTAATGAATGATTACTAATGAACGCCTTGCTTTTGCAAGGCGTTTTCGTTTCTGACAATACAACTAAAGAAGGAACGACATATGAAAAAATTCTTGCCTCTTGCAGCCTTTGCACTCCTCTCGGTATTTTTCTTCAATTCATGCGCAACACTTAATTCACTGGCTGGATTAACACGCGCTGAATTCAAACTACAAGATGCAATTGGATATCGGCTGTCTGGAATCGATATAACGAATAAGCGTTCGATCAATGATTTCAGCGTTATGGATGGATTGAATCTTGTTAACGCATTTCGAACGGGGAAATTTCCTCTTACATTTACCCTGAACGTGGCTGTTCGTAACCCTAACCAGCACCAAAGTGGCAGCAATCTCTCAGCACTCTCGTTGACCTCTTTTCCATGGAGGCTTCTGATCGATAACAAGGAAACGATCACGGGAAATATTGGTAATTCCGTCTCTTTGCCCGATGGGGGCACTACAACCATAATCCCGTTACAGGTATCGGTCGATCTGAAACAATTTTTTGCAGAAAAAGGATATGACGATATCGTCGGCCTTGCATTGGCAGTCGCCGGACAAGGCAGTTCAAAACTTGCACTGAAGGCACAACCGACGGTCTCAACGCCAATCGGTAGCCTGAAGTATCCAAACGAACTTACGATCGTTAATACGGAATTCAGAAACTAACTCCGATTACCTTTGCGACACAACGGAATCATCCTGGCGATTGATGGACCAACGGCTTCTGGTAAGAGCACGACAGCTCGTGAAGTTGCTAAACGACTCAGCTATATTCACATCAATACCGGAGCAATGTATCGTGCCTTTGCTCTCTATGCCTCCGAATGGGGCGTAACTTCACCGGATGATCCGCTGGTCGGTGAGCTTTCGGAGAAAGCATATATCGATTTTGATGAAGGCGGAAATATTCTGCTTGAAGGTAGAGATGTTTCCAAAGATATCCAGGCACCTGCGATTGCACAGTTAGCAAGTGAACTGGCTACACTGCCGATCGTCAGGGAGAAAATGGTTGCCATGCAGCAGGAAATCGGGAAGAATGGCGGAGTGGTGCTTGATGGAAGAGATATTGGTACGGTAGTATTTCCTGATGCTGAACTAAAGATATTCCTCATCGCCAATGCGAAGACCCGGGCTGAGAGACGAAGAGCGGAGTTGGCCAGTAATGGGACGAACTTACCCCTCGAGGAGCTTACACGAGAAATCGAAGAACGCGATAGGCGTGACGCTGAACGAGAGCACAGCCCTTTGAAGAAAGCATCAGATGCCGTCGAGCTGGATACCAGCAAACTGACATTTGAGCAACAGGTCGAAAAAGTTGTTAATCTCGCAAAAAAGGTTACCGGATGATTACTCAAAAGGTGCGAGATATTTTCTACTATTCGCAGAAATCTTGGCAAGGAACGCCTTAAATTAACCAATTTGTTTAAAGTCAGTGATCGTAACAGTCGATAATAATTCAGGTTTTTGCTGGGGAGTTGTTCGGGCAGTTGATTTCGCCGAGGATGAGCTATCTCATAATCCTAAATTATACTCCTTGGGCGACATCATTCATAATCCAATTGAAATAGAGCGATTAGGTGCCGAAGGTCTTCAAAGCATCAGGCATTCAGATTTCGTTCGGATTTCTGAAGAGAATAGGAATTCCTCAAATCCCGCGAAGATTCTTATCCGGGCGCACGGCGAACCACCATCTACGTTCAGGAGACTTCAGGAGTTGGGCATCGACTACATCGACGCCACCTGTCCCGTAGTTACCAAGGTACAAGAACGGATAAGGAAGTTTTACGATAAAGGTTTTCAAATCGTCATATTTGGCAAAAAGGATCACGCCGAAGTGATAGGGCTTCGAGGAGTGGTTAACGATGAGGCCATAGTGGTCAAAACAGTTGCGGAGGCGCTAGAATATGTTCAGCTTGATAAGCCAACAGTTCTCTTCTCGCAGACGACGATGGACAAGCCGACGTTCTATGCCATTCGTGACTCGCTAAAATCCAGGATCAAGGACTTAGTGGTCGCCGCAATGGAAGAAGATGCGCTTGAATTTCATGCCAAGGATACGATCTGCGGACAGGTTTCGGGGAGGGAAAAGAAGCTTATTGAGTTTGCTCACCTCAACGATGCCATTATTTTCGTGGCGGGGAGAACGAGTTCAAATGGCAAGGTTCTTTTTGACATCGCTAAATCATCGAATACGAGAACATATTTTATTGAGAGCGAAGACGAAATCGAGCCCGAATGGCTTGAGGGAGTTGAGAGTATCGGGATCACAGGTGCAACATCCACACCGATGTGGCTAATGGACCGCGTGAGAGATTCTATTTATCGATTGTGCGGTGAGCCGGAAAAGGCCAATTTACTTCCCGTAATTGCTTGATAACAAATAAACTCCCGACGGCACTTAATGTTGATTTTCTGCTGAAGGTAGCTAATGAACAGTTTACTATTGATTCAATTCTGGATGAATTGAATCCTCCGATGCATTTTGACACATCCGAATTCGTAAATTATTTTCCTGAGCCTGAGTATCCGTCACAGCTTCAAGCGGTTCAAACGGCGAAAGGATTCATATCGTCACTCGAGACTGAGCATCTTCCTCTGAGCAGGTTTCATACATGGTTTAGGACTACAAAGAAAGCCACCGGAAAAGGGCTCTATTTTGATGGCGGATTTGGAGTTGGCAAAACGCATATCCTCGCTTCCTCTTTTCATGCATTTCACGGTCCGAAAGCCTATCTGTCGTTTCAGGAATTGATGTTTCTCGTCGGTCTTGAATCGTTGGATGATCTTGCAAAGATCTTCAAGAAACTCCAACTTCTCGTGATCGATGAATTCGAGTTAGATGACCCCGCAAATACTCGAATATCGACGAACTTACTTGGACAATTATTTGATGCCGGTGTCTCAATCCTGACAAGCTCCAATACTCCACCAGGATCATTGGGGGAGGGAAAATTCTCGACTTCAGACTTCAAGCGCGAGATGGGAGTACTATTCAGGCGATTCAAGATCGTTCGGATAGATGGTGAAGATTACCGAGTAGCCCACTTTCCCCATGAGAACCACCCAAGCCTGTGGATGAAGGATGAAACGGAATTGGCCGAACTTCTGGATTCACTCCCTCCTGCAAAAGGCAAAATACTTGAAGCTTTTTTTGACGAGTTCCTACAGGGCCTCGCACAAGTGCATCCCATGCGAATTCGAAGAGCAATCGGAGCATTTGAAACAATAGTTTTGAGAGAGGTAAAACAAATCACGCATCCCCATGAGGCTTTGCGGTTCGTCTATTTTGTCGATAAGGCGTATGACAACAATATAAAATTGTTAGTCACTTCAATTGTGCCTATTGATCAAATATTCCATCATTCTTATTTTACAGGTGGAGATACGAAGAAATACCTTCGCACAATCTCGCGATTAAGGGAAATGACGCAGAGCCTGGGACAAGTTTAAACCCCTCAAAGAGGCTCCTTTTTCCTAATTCTCGGTTCGTTTTAGATGCGAATAAGGAAATTTTTCCTGTGATTCCTTGTTATATGCCCCTCGAAGTAGAATGAAGACTCTGCCTCAGGGCTTTCCGTAGTTGTTCGCCCCGGCAGATATCCTTCATAAATTCAATCAGTTAGCACAAATAAGAACTATGGTAAAATTACGCCTTGCAAAACAGGGGAGAAAGAAGCTCCCAATCTATAAGATCGTTGCTGCCGATAGCCGCAATCGACGTGACGGAAGATTCATCGAAGCACTCGGTCAGTATCGTCCTCAGAATGAAACCGGTAAGGTCCAACTCAACGAAGACCGCATTATGTATTGGCTTAATGTGGGAGCACAGCCGACCGATACAATGCGCTCAATCCTTTCCAAAGAAGGGATACTCCTGAAATGGCACCTAGAGAAGAAGAAAGTTGATCCGGCTCGTGCCCAAGAGATTTTTAACACGTGGAAATCGGAAAAACAAGCTCAGGCTGAGAAAAAGCAAATGAGCAAAGCCGATAGTGCAAAGAAGAAAAAAGCCGAAGCTGAGGCCATTAAGGCAGAGGCTGCAAGAGCTGAAGCGCAGAAGGCGGCCGATGCAGCAGCAGCTGCACAGGCTGTGGCTGATGCCGCAGCCGAGGCTGAAGCTGCTGCAACGCCTGTTGCAGAGGCACCCAGCATCGAAACACCCGCTGCTGAGTAATCCTATCCAAGGTTGCATTTGAAGCCCCGAACTTGTTCGGGGTTTTTTATTCCAGAAAACCAGTTAGCACTCATTACTGAATTCATACAGTTTTCTGAGCCAATAATTATGGGAGAAGAAGAACAGATACTTATCGGTATCATTCGCCGCGCTCACGGACTCAAGGGAGAAGTCCTCGTCGAATCTTACACTTTTGATAAAGCTCGATTTGGCAGCCTCAAAATGGTGAAGCTCAAGTTTCAAAAGAAGGCTGATCTACACTACACTGTTTCGGCTTCAAGAACGGTGCCCCAAGGTATTCTGCTTATGTTTGATGAAGTTAAGGACCGGACGGGCGCTGATGCACTCCGCGGGGCCGAGATCTACATTCCGATTTCCGAACGTATGCCTCTTAGTGAGGGCAGGGCTTATTATGACGAGTTGGCGGGCATGAAGGTCGTCGATGACGATAGTGATGAGGAGCTCGGTACCGTTAAAGAAGTTATGCCGATGCCGGCGGGTGACGTCTATGTTATTCGATTAATCGATGGATCGGAAAAACTTGTTACGAGTGCAGGTGAAGAAATTGTTCGGATGGATAAAAAAAAGCGAGAAGTCAGAGTGAGACTTCTCGCTAATTTCAACTAGTTAGTAAATATTATTGGACTGCAGTTGCTTCCTCTGCGGGCGCTTCTACCTTCTTGCGATGCGCGCCGTACATTATACCCATAGGAATTACGACGAGATACCCCAGGAGAAGTACTATCGGCGAAACGTCCAATGCCATGAATCCCATTGTCTCGCTCAAACCCATGATCACATAGCCCAGAGTCACGACTCCGATGCCGATGAGAATAAAGACAATGTTCTTTCGCTCAAAAGGCATATTGAACGGCTTCACACCCGAAGCGCCCTTTAAGGAACGCGGAGTGCGCTGCCGTTGGGCCGGAGAATTTGCCTTGGCCCGCTGTTGCTGACGAGTGGCTGCTGTACGTGGTTGCTGTTGTGCCATTACATTCGATTGGTATACAAGTGTTTAGTAAACGGCGCGAGGTTTTCTCTCGTTCCGAAGATGCTAGGAAGAAACCCCGGCTAATACTCCTGCAGGATTCCCTTTTCGAGATGAAAATGTCTCTGTGCTCGCTTGGCAAGCTCAGTATTATGCGTGGCAATGATGAACGTTTGATTAAACTTTGCGGCTAGAGCAAGCATAAGCTCGAATAGCTTATCGCTATTTTCGTTGTCTAGATTGCCCGTCGGTTCATCGGCAAGGATCAATGCGGGCTGCATCATAAATGATCGGGCAACCGCAACTCGTTGTGCTTCTCCTCCGGATAGCTCGGAAGGTCGGTGCGTCTTTCTGTCGAGCAGGCCAACTTCGGCCAATAATTCCTCAGCTCGCTTGGAAGCGCCTTGGAGCGTCTTTCCCGCAATGAGAGCGGGCATTCCGATATTTTCAATTGCCGTGAACTCTGGCAAAAGATGATGGAATTGAAAAATAAATCCAATTTTCTTGTTCCTAAAAGAGGCCAACTCAGCTGAGGTAAGAACGGATGTATCTTCCCCCTCGATAATGATCTCTCCTGAAGAAGGTAAATCCAGAGTGCCGATCAGATTAAGTAAGGTACTCTTACCAGATCCGCTCGGGCCAGTAAGCGCTACGATCTCGCCCGCTTTCACATCGAACGTAATATCATGAAAGACTTCGACGACACCTGTACCACTTGAGGCATAACGCTTACCGAGGGACTTGACTTCTAAAATGTTTTCCATGGTATCGATCGATCTTGTACTACTCCCATCGTAATGCCTCTGCCGGGCTCGTTCTCGCTGCTCTTCTCGATGGCATGAACGAGGCAACAGATACCAGCAGCATTGCGCCTAGGCTAACGAAGAAAAAATCCTGCCAGTGCAGTTCGACTGGCAAAGCAGGAATTATATAAACACTTGTATCAAGTGTGAAAAAACCGAACTCCTTTTGAGCCCAAACAACAATAAATCCGAGTAGGCACCCTGCCAGAGTGCCGAGTAGCCCGGTAAGCAATCCTTGATATAAATAAATTCGCTGTATATTCTGCTGCTCTGCACCAAGCGCAACAAGGAGGCCGATATCTCTTCTCTTTTCGAAAACGGTTAGTGTCAATGCACTAAAAATACTGAACGATGCAACCGCAACAATTAGAATCAAAATAATGTAGGCTATCCATCGCTCCATTTCCATTACATTGTATAGGTCAGTATGAAGGTCATACCAAGTGTCGATCCGATACTTTGAAGTGTCGAGAAGGGAAGCGAGCTGTGATTTGACGTTCGGAGCATCATTGATCGAACTCAGTCGCAACTCAAGTGTGGTTGCCGATCCTTCAGGAATATTGAAAAGATCTCGAGCCGCTGCAATACTCGTGTAGGCATTGACACCATCATAATCACGATTGTTAGCAGCAAAAATTCCGCGAACAATCAGCGTACGCGACTTCGGATTAACCGGCTCGGTTAGGATTCGCTCCATCCCCAACGGGCTGAATACTTGCAAGGTGTCACCAATAACTATTGCCAGGTTATCGGCAAGAAGTTGCCCCACTATAATGCTCGAATCGTCAAGCAGAAGCTTCCCTGATTGCATGCTCTCGCCAAGGCCCGAGACGTTTTTGACATCCTGTTGGGCAATTCCTGTCAGCATGACCACTCGGGGAAGGGTATAGTGTACCAAGACTGCTTTCTGCTTCAGTACCGGAGCGACTGATGCGACGTGCTCCACCTTTCGAATCTTCGTCTCCAGATCGGAAAAATTCGAAATTACTTTCGAGGAAGTGTCCGAATTCATTGCAGGTGTGACACGAATATGTGGGTCAAAGCTCA
>JAUZOQ010000038.1 GCA_030706385.1 Bacteroidota bacterium
ACAACTACCGGGCCAGCTATAGGTGTCGGAACGATTACGCAGAATGGCGTCCGTTTCATTCATAGCTTTGGTGGCAGCAACTTCTTCGCTGGCGCAAATGCGGGCAATGGATCAATGACAGGTATTCAAAATACAGCTGTCGGACCGGGTGATCTGCAATCCAATACAAGCGGTATGCAGAATGCGGCCTTGGGTACAGCTGCTCTGGCTTTCAATACAAGTGGTAGTGGTAACACTGCAACGGGATATACGGCACTCCAGCTCAATACCTCAGGCGGCAGCAACACTGCTAACGGAGGATCAGCTCTCTTCTTCAATACGACCGGCGGTCAGAACACTGCAAGCGGCGTGAATTCGCTCTTTAGTAATAACGGTAACGATAATACTGCCGGCGGTGTCGGATCACTTTCCGGAAATACATCTGGAAATGACAATACTGCATTCGGTTTCCAGGCAGGAGCTGCAAATACGGTAGGTTCGGACAATACTTTCCTCGGTTCGGGAGCTAATGCAGCTGCCGGCAACCTTACGAATGCAACGGCGATCGGTTGGAATTCGACTGTCGCTACGAGCAATGCCATCGTTCTCGGTAATACCGGTGCTTCGACGAAGGTCGGTATCGGCATCAACAATCCGGCTTCTATCCTTGATGTTTCCGGTTCGACGAACATTGCCGGTACGACAACGATTAATACTGGTGTAGCCAATCTTACATCGATCGGTAATTCTGCAGCTGTCACAGGGCAGCGTCTGCTAGTCAACGGACTTGTCGATGCAGTTGCTGGTGATGCGCTCGGTAATGCTCACTGGGATCTCCAGGATAACGGTGACCTTATCGTTGGCGGAATGACAAAGACCAATTCCTTGGTACTTTCACCGTTCACTTTAGGATCGGTTGTCTTTATCGGTGCCGGCGGACAGTTGACTCAGGACAATGGGAATTTCTTCTGGGATAATGTCAATAAGCGTCTTGGTATCGGAAATGCAGCTCCGCTGTATCAGTTGGATGTGACCGGTACGTCGCACTTTAGCGGTGCAATGCTCGCCGATAACACTTTAACGGTTACTGCTCTCTTCACTGCAAATGGCGGATCTGTTCTGAACGCTGGCGCCACCGTCAACGGAGGAGGAACTATCAATAATGGTACTACTCTGAATAATTTGACGACAAGCGCTACAGACGATTGGGTGACAACAGCGCCGAATAATACAGGCGGCGTTATTCATACACGTCAGATCAGCCAGCTTCCTTTCCCGGGTGGTCATATTCCGATCACTTCTCAGGCTCTTGCAGGACCATATAATATCAATGCGTTGAACGATTACCTCGTTATCTGTGTCAATGCTGCAAATGGTAATGTGAACTTGCCTGCACCTGCAGCTAACCCCGGTAAGGTATACGTTGTCAAGAAAGCCGGAGCCGGAAATGTTACGGTCGGCGGCGGTGGCGGCAATATCGATGGAGCTGCGGCATTTGTCTTGAATGCAGCAAATCAAGTTACTGCTTTCACAAGCGACGGAGCAAATTGGTGGATCATCAGTAACTAATAGAAATCAAATCGTGATTTAGAATGGCAGGCTTTTCAGCCTGCCATTCGCATTTTATGCCATTTCTTAGCTCACAATTTCTTTTTTCCATTTTTTTTTCCGAAAAACTTGCATTCAAGAGAAAGATGTTGTATATTTGCAGCATAATGATGGTGTAACCGTCATTATATGAGAAATGAAGTCCCCTGTCACGGGGTTCAAGGACGGAAGTTCTTGTTCTTTGGAGGCTTCTATATCATAAAAAAGCAGTCCGTTTTCGGACTGCTTTTTTGTTTATGTACTTTTTTGTCCAATCTTATAGCATTTATATTTTAGTCTAGTCGATTGGGACTGACATGCTTGCTGGAATGATCAATCTGGATGTTTTTGAAGTGTAAAACTAAACACGCTTCCTTTCGAAGGCACACTTTCGACCCAAATTTTGCCTCGATGGGCCTCGACAATATGTTTACAGATTGCAAGCCCTAAACCCGTCCCTCCGGGAGAGGTTCTGGAGCGGTCCTTATCAACGCGATAGAACCTTTCAAAAAGGCGAGGTAGGTGCTCTGGGGGAATACCGATTCCGGTATCCTGAATACGTATGGTTACCTGGCCAATTTCGGGGGATTCGTTCAGGAGTTCGACCTTGATACTGCCTCCGGAATTCGTGTATTTCACGGCATTATCGATCAAATTCACCATTACTTGCTTAATTCGTTCTTTATCTCCGAAAACGTCAACTTCATGATGTGGCAGGATATTCCCTGAAAAATAGAGTTCAATCTTCTTCTGTTCTGCTATTCCTTGCATTTCATCGACAAGCTCGCGAAGGAAGGGCTGAATATCGAAAAGCCGGAAACTCATGCGCATTTCGCCCGATTCGATACGCGAAATATCAATCAGATCGCTCAAAAGGGCATTCAGCCTCTCCGCCTGCGCTCCGGCCCGTTGTAGGAAGTCTCGATTCACCTTCGGATCGTCAACGGCTCCTTCCAGAAGCGTTTCAAGGAAGCCCTGCACGGCAAAGATCGGAGTCCGGAGCTCGTGGCTGACATTGGCAAGGAATTCGGATCTGACGCGCTCAAGTTTTTGCATTGCAGCGAAATCACGGGCCTGTTTTCCGCCAATCTCATTGATCGTCTTGGCAAGGGACTGCAGTTCGATAGGAATGTCATCTTCACCGTGATTCGAGACTTCAAGTCTGCCTCTGGCTATTCCGGCTGCCTGTGGCACAAGGTCCCCTATAGGTTGAACAAGGCGCTGCGCATAGCGGTAAAAGTAGGGAATCGCAAGAACAATGATGGCAATAGAGACGAAGAAGACGTCTTTTCGAAAACTACCCGAAAGCAGATCCAGAGTAATATTACCGACGGCAAGCGTGAGGGTAATAAACGAAAGCGGAGTGATGAATGCGCGATTTCGGAGAGATCTCAATGAGAGTAGCTTAATAATAAATTGAATCCGGAATCTGAAGCAGGTAACCAAACGCCGATTCGAGCGGCATAATTCAAGGCCCGGGATCTGGAATTCCTATTTTACAAACCGATAGCCCACGCCCTTCACTGTTTCGATCCTGTCACCCATCTTGCCGAGTTTTTCTCGTACTTTGAAGATATGGACATCGACGGTTCTCTCGACCACATAGGCCCCATCACCCCAAACCTGATTCAGGATGGCATCTCTTGAAAATATGCGTCCCGGATGCGATACCAGATAGAATAGTAGTTCGAATTCCTTTCGAGGAAAGAATACTTCCTTGCCTGCAAGTTTGACGCGGTATGTTCCCTTATCGATCTCAAGATCGCCCACGGTCACTTTTTCAGCTTCCGGCGATTCTGCCGGTTTAGGATGATGATCCGAGGAGCGTCGCATAGCAGATTTAACGCGTGCGACCAATACTCTCGGGCTGACCGGCTTCTGAATATAATCGTCAGCTCCAAGCTCCAGACCAACAATTTGGTCGACTTCGGCGGATTTTGCCGTCAGAAACAAGACAGGGAGCCGGGAAGTCGACTCATTTGCCCGAATTCTTCTGCAGACCTCATATCCATCGAGCCCCGGCATCATGATATCGAGAACAACGATAGAAATCTGATGTTGTTCGATCATTTTCAATGCTTCAATTCCATCGGCAGCGGTCAGGACGGCAAAACCTTCCTTTGAGAGGTTATAGGCAAGCAAATCGCGGATATCTTTTTCGTCATCTACTATTAAGACGGTTCTTGTCATAGGATGAAATAGTCTAATATGTATGAAACGCAAACATTAGGATTTGCGCTCACGTGCGCTCCGGAAGGCTCCGGAAGTGCCATTTATGCGAATGATAACAATTTCGTAATGGATTAGTAATATTCGAGAGGCGAATTCTTGACAATGCATCAGCAGTGGTTAGAAATGAATGCCCACCGTGAATCCGACATCGGCACTGCTGAAGTTTATGTCCTGCGGATCAAGAAATACGAAAGGCATCGCCCTGGCGGAGTACTTTCCGATGTGAAAGTAATTTACCTTGAGGCCGAGTGAGAATGAATCGTACAAATAATAGGATACACCTGCAGAAAGCATTCCGCTGAAATACGTTTTGGAAAACGATACATTATCCTGTTGAACGGAGTTGAAGCCAGTTGAGGATGAGAAGAAATCATATTGCCCGTTAAGATCGAAGGTCATGCTCGCCACCCCTACTCCTGCAGTAACTGAAGCTTCGATATTCTGATCCTTTCCGAAAAATATCTCATATCCTGCAGTTGCATAATATCCCTTTCCGTTCACACGTTGCCCGACGAATGCAGTGGCAAAAGATTGCGTCGGGAAGCTGTCGTTCTGATCGATCGTCGTAATATCCTTTGAGTAGACAAAAGAAGGTTGGCCTAGCAAGGCATAAGAGAGGCCCACCTCAATATTCTCCGTAACGGAATAACTCAGAGCGATCGACCGAAGCCAATTAAAATCGGTCGGGACTTGCATACTTTGGTAAGGGGCGAGATTCGTCGTCGAGGGATCGGTGCTATTGCCGAATTCGAAGAATCCTCGTGAGAAGCTCGTACTGAACGAACTCATATCGTAACCCGCAGCGCTCAACTGATTGTAATAGGCGTTCGAGGCCGGTGGAAATAAGACACCGCCCGAGACACCGAGATGAAATTTTCCATGCGTCATCTTGTGGTTGAATCGCTGCTCGATCTTCTGCCATTCGTCCTTTTGCATTTCCGGGCTGCCGCCAAATATGAATATCGTCTCTTCATTGGCTTCGTGTCCTAAATCAAATAAATACCCGACGCCTCCTCCGACGGCAATACCGGCAAGAGCAATAGCCACACCGGGAAGCGTGCCCGAGCTATTGGTTGAGCCGTACTTGCTGCCATAAATATCATTCCAAAGAAACGAACCGGATTGCTTGTTCGCAGTGCCCAGCCAGTAATTCATTACATACATTCCAACAACGGATCCGATGGTGAACGCCCGGCCCGACTCATGCTTCGGATGCAAGATGATCTTGCCGATATCTTTCTTTGCAATGTATTTGTAATCCTTTGTATAGACGATCACGGTATCCGGATCGATGCGGAGAATATTCGATGCAAATCCATCGCCCGACCGCGGAAAGATTAGGGCATAGTTATCGCTGGAAGTCATGACCTGTGTTCGGGCATCGCCGGAGGCCAGGAGGAGCAGAACAAGCAGAAGAAAGGAAACGCGGGGGAGATTTATCATGGTGATCTAAAATGTTGCAATGCCTCTGGAGCTGGAAAGTGTTGCGATGAGCGCGATGATGAGGATTCCGCCGGCAACAGCAAGAATTGCCGTTAGTGCACTACCGGCTCCGTCGGCCTCCAACGTTTGACACTGGATTTCTAAGATTCTCGAGATCTCAAAATTCAGTGCAAGGCCTGTCGGATCGAATCCGACAATTTCCCTTACGACAGCAGTGTCCCTGCGTTCTTCCACATACCTTCCGCCGACTTTGTCGTACCGATATGTTTCGCCATTCTTGAGAGTAAGAGATGTGATCTTTTTTCCGCGGTATGAAGAGATATCTTCGGCTAAACAACTGGATTCTTTCGCGCTCTGACATCCTATGAAGAAGACATAGAGGAGGGAGAGCATGATCGCGATTCGTGGATGTCTCATCGGGAAACGTTCGTATTTGTGTGCCATTTGAAAACGTTACGGATCAGGAAATGTTTCAGTCCATTTCGCAGATCGGCGCGGCTAAATCAGGTCAAAAAGCGGGACACGAAACTCACCCGAGATAAAGCCGTATTTTTGTACTTTATTACTCAGTTAAAGACTACGTGGATCTATTCAAAAAGGCAAACGATTTTACTCGTGCAGATGATGTCAAGGCAGCAGGTTACTATCCGTACTTCCACGCCTTCGATGCAAATGAGGGGCCGGTTGTGCATCTTGATGGCCGGAAGATCATCATGGCAGGATCGAATAACTATCTTGGACTCACGATCGATCCGCGTGTCAAAGAAGCTGCGAAGAAGGCGATCGATCAATATGGAACGGGGTGCTCCGGTTCACGCTATCTCACCGGCACGATAAAGCTCCACAATCAGCTCGAAGAAGAACTTGCGGATTTCCTTGGCAAAGAAGCATGTCTGCTTTTTTCGACTGGATATCAAACCGCACAAGGAGTAATTCCGACTCTGGTGCAACGCGGCGATTATGTCATAAGCGATAAAGATAACCATGCCTGTATCGTTGCAGGTAACCTGATGGCGAAAGGAATGTTCGGAGAGGTCGTTCGCTATAATCATAACGATATGGCCGATCTGGAGCGGCGCTTGTCGAAAATTCCGATCGATGCCGGAAAACTTATCGTTACCGATGGCATCTTCTCTACAACGGGCGAGATGGTCGATCTTCCGCATATCATAGGACTTGCCAAAAAATACAATGCCCGCGTCATGTGCGATGATGCCCATGCAACCGGTGTGACAGGAGTTGGCGGCAGGGGAGTTGCAAGTCATTACGGAGTTGTCGATGAATGCGATCTGACGATGGGCACGTTCAGCAAGACGTTTGCAAGCCTCGGAGGTTTTGTCGTTGGCGAGTCGAAAGTCATTAATTTTATCAAGCATACTTCCCCTGCGCTGATCTTTTCGGCAAGTCCGACTCCGGCCTCCGTTGCAGCTGCGCTGAAAGCATTGCAGATCTTGCGTGAAGAACCTGAGCTGACAACTCGCCTCATCGATAATGCGAACTACATGCGCAAGGGATTCAAAGACCTTGGATTCAAGATCATTGAGAATACAAGCGCCATCGTGCCCGTCATCGTAGGCGATGATATCAAGGCCTTTGTTTTCTGGCGCAAATTATTCGATGCCGGTTGCTTCGTGAATGCCTTCATCTCACCGGGAGTACCGGAAGGAATGCAGATGATGAGGACAAGTTACATGGCCGTGCACGAGAAATGGCATCTCGATAGAATTCTGGAGCTCTTCAAGGAGATCGGGGAAGAAGTAGGAGTTCTGGATACGGAAGACGAGTCACCTGCAGTCGATGCAGGTATGACTCGGACGATGACGGAAGAATATAAGCTGCATGGCAAGATCAAAATCGTCGAAGCTTCTTCACGTAAAGAGAAACTTCGCTTTATGCGGCTGGTATGGGATCTCTATGCAAATGAACCGAACTGGGTTCCTCCTCTGGAAATGGATAAGATGCGCCTGATCGATGAGAAGCGGAATCCTTTCTATCAGCATGCCGAGGCGAAATTCTTTATTGCTGAAGATAACGGCACTCCGATCGGAAGAATCGCTGCGATCGTGAATTCAAGTCATAATAAACTTCACAAAGATCGTGTTGGCTTTTTCGGATTCTTCGAATGTGTCAATAATCAGGAAGTTGCCGATGCGCTCTTCAAGAAGGCCGAAGAATGGCTTGCTTCGAAAGGGCTGGAATCGCTGCGAGGGCCGATCAGCCCTTCGATCAATGATGAGGTAGGACTGCTTGTCGATGGTTTTCAATATACTCCGGCATTCATGATGCCGTATAGCTTGCCGTATTACCGCACATTGATCGAGCATGCCGGATATGCCAAAGCCGAAGATATGCTTGCATGGAAACTCGACGCGGAAAAAACTCTGACTCCGAAACTCAAGCGCGTAACCGATCTGATGAGGGAAAGAGGCGGGGTGACGATTCGCAATCTTGATATGAAGAATTTTGATCGCGATGTGAAGCTCATTAAAGAGCTTTACTCTCGTGGATGGGAAAATAATTGGGGAGCGGTTCCGCTCGATGATGCCGAGATCGATATGCTTGCCTCGGAATTGAAGCAGGTGATCGAACCCGAGTATGTCCTCTTCGCAGAAAAGAAAAAACCGGATGGAAAAACCGAGACGATCGGATTTACCCTGACTCTTCCTGATATCAATCAATCGTTCAAGGCAGGTAAGCCGATTCCAAAAGGCACTCTGAATCTGCCGACGGCAATCATGAACCTGATGTCAAATAAGAAGGCGATCGATACGCTTCGGATCATCTTGCTCGGAGTTATGCCGGAATATCGTGGGCGAGGTATTGACGCCCTACTCTATCGCGAAACCTTGGAACGTGCTCAGAAGAATGGTATGAAGTTCGGAGAAGCATCTTGGGTATTGGAGAATAATGCTGCAATGAGCCGTGCCGCAGAAACGATGCAAGGAGTGCCTTACAAAAGATACCGCGTATTCGAAAAGAGTATCTAGCTACCGGTTCAATTCGAAGATTCGGAAATGGCCGATGGGTGCGCGCTCGGAGTAATGCGAATGCACGAACGAAGAAAGCTCTGGCCAGCTCTCGATCGACCAGTTCTCGCTTAGCTTCGGCATTTTCACAGAAGAAGATGTCGTGATTTCACCAGCGTCATCTACTTCGGCGATCACAAACCGTGTCGGTGCTAACTCGAGTGACTGCAAGACACTTTGTTGCCATGAGACGGGAGTATAATACGGAGTTGCCATCGACATACTCTTGAGGCAAATAGTTGTCGGAAGCCGGTTCAGTTGGAAATAGACTCCTACATCCTCACCCCAAAAAAATATTTCATCGGTCGATCCCAGCTTCGGCCTTAGTGTATCTGCAACTGTCGTCAGCTCTTTGTAGTAATACACTTGTGAATTATATGCCAAAGAATTATTCTCTATATCCTGAGCAACATCTTTTCCCATGAACCCTAAGTACGCCAGATGAACCGGATAGGTCAGCCGAATGACGGGTGAATAGATCAAGGCGATCGGAATCAGAGGTAATAGTAATCCCGCGCGAAGAAGCCCTTGCAGCTTATTCTGCGATCTCCACTTATTGTAGGAAGTCCTCAGGATTCGAAAGATCGTAAGAAGTCCGTACGAAATTAAGGGGATAGAGGCGAAAAAGAACCTGGCATAATGATGTTTGTAAGATTTTCCTTCGTAATACACAGCCAGCAATCCGATCAGAACCTGAAGACAGAGATGGGAATAGCCTGAAGCAAGTTGCGCCTGTTTCCGAACTACATTCACGATGCCAATTGCTAAAAGCACGAGGCATGTTAATCCATACTCAAGGATGAATCCATTCGGATACATCTTGAATAAACTGCTGCCGGGCAATGCTTTCGTCGGAGTCCCGTAAGTACCGATTGTATATCCCCGAACCCAGTGCATTGCTTCAAGGAAGCGAGGGAGCGCACCAGTTACCGACAAGAAGAGCACATACATTCCGATCAAAGCGCCGAGACTCAGCAAATGTCCAAGACAGAACCGAAAGATATCCTGCCGTTTGACGGACCTATTTATGATGAGATAGATAATTGCGGCACCGCTGGCAGCAATGAAGGTAAATTTTAACCAGAACAGGATTCCCGAACATAGCCCAGCGTAAAGTCCGGATCGAAATGCTTTGCGATCCTTGGCTATATCCTCAGTGTAGTAGAGCAGTAGAATTCCAGGCAAAAAGAAAAAGGTCTCTGTCAAGGCAGTTGAGTCATAACCTGTACCGACGTAGACGATCGTATAGACGATGACAGAAACAAAAGCAACGGTTTCATCCTTTAGGATCTTGCGAAGAACAAAATAGAAAATAAAGAGAGAGGCGATTTGATAGATCATATCGAACGCACGGATCGACCACTCGTGGTGTCCGAAGAGCATGGATGCTAATCCGTATATCCAAAAGATCAACTGCGGCCGTGTATCGATGAAGTCGTTATAGGCTATTGCTCCGCGGCGAAGGGCCATTTCACCTCCGACTGCCGAAGTAGCCTGGTCACCTTCGAATGGGTAGAACAGCATTAGGGCCAGGACGGCCAATCCGAAAGCAACGCATACGATCCGAACAGCTTTGAGAGTAGTGGATGACATGTGAAGAATATCCTACTTATGCTGAAAAATTCGAAAATGACCGATCTCCGTGTCCTGCTTGTAATTCGATTGGAGAAATTCTCGCAGATCGACCCATGCCAGAAGATGCTGCCACGAATCTGCTGCCGATCCCGAAATATATTCTCGCTCATCGCCTGATTCCACGATGAAATACTTCGGTGGCCTGGCACGAAGTTGTGCGATCAGTGTTGATTTCCAGGCTTGGGGAGTCCAGGATGTGATGAAGGGCGTATTCGTCAGGCAGAGCGTTCTCGGCCGCCGGCCAAGAAAAAAGTAGATGCCGATGCTATTTCCCCATACAAATACTTCATCATCCGGCTTGAGTATCGGACGAAAATGCTCGGCAATATCTTGCTCCTCTTTGTAGAAGTATTGTGGTTTTTTCTCCTGGACATCACTAGCCCGATCTGCTCCGGTCAAGCCCAATACCAAAAAATGGAGCGGCTGCGAAATAATTCGCGGTGCCGTAGAAAAAAAGATAAGAAAGAAGATCACAAAACCGTATGCAACACAACGAAGAATCTTCGCACTTCTTTTAAGTCTCATCCAGCTAAGAGAATAATCCTTCCATATTTTCTGTAGCTCGCGCAGTCCAAGAACGACGAAAGGGACGAAAGCCCAGTATGTACGCGCAAAATGATAAGGGAAGAACTTCCTCTCATAGAGAACGGCAAGCAAGCCGAGTGAGAGTTGGATGAAGAGATGGACTAATGCAGTGTCTTTGTTCCCCTCCTCCTCAGCGACTGGACGCAGTCGGTCTTTGAAATACCAGAGTATGCCGATCGCAGCGAGCAGTATTCCGCTCAGACCATACGGATAGATCGCAAGCATCGGAAAAAGCTTGAAGTAGCGTTCGATGATCGTATTCATCGAGAAAAGCGGATCGACATCGCCATATTGCTTCAACCATGCAAGTGATTCCAAAAATCTTGGAAGAGCATCCGTCCCGATCAGATACAGAAGATAGGCGCCGGTAGCAGCAAGAAAACCAAGAATGGTGCCTCCGACATATTTCCAGGGAAACTTCCTGCCTTCTTTCGAGCTGAGAAGCAGATAGATGAAAACTCCGAGAGGAATTGTGAGAAGTGTGAATTTCAAAAGAAACAGGAAAGTATAGGCAAGTCCGGCGTAGATTCCAGGTACGATGTCCGATGTTTTGTGTAGTGCAGTTCGGTTCGTTACTTGGTCCGTTAGATCAAAAACAAGAAGCGAGGGAAGTAATGCGAACGTCTCTGCCTGAGCCGTCATCCAATAGCCGCTCGTAACGTAAAAGAGGACATAGAGGAATGCTGAACCGAGTGCAAGTTTTTCATCTCCCGTCGTTCGCTTGAGCAGCTTGTAAAAGTAGCATAAGGATCCTATTTGAAAGAGAATATCGAACGCGCGGATCGACCATTCCTGGTGACCAAAGATGAGAGAGGAAATTCCGTAGATAAGGAAGATGATTGGCGGCTTCGTATCGATAAAATCACGATAGGGAATTGCTCCATGCTTCAGAGTCATTTCTCCGCCGACCATAAAGACTGCCTGATCGTAGCCCATTGGATAGGCAAGCATCATGAGCAGCAAGGCAAGCCCTGTGCCGATGAGAAGCCATTTCCACGTCGCGGAGCTGATGTGCATGCAGCAAAAATACGTGAACCTCAGCGCACGGCCTGCAAGCCTCGTATTTTTGCCCCATGTGGAAGGATGTCATCGGCCAGGAGCGAGTAAAGAAGATCATCAGGCAGGCGCTTGAAGTGCAGAAGTTTCCGAATGCTTATTTGTTTTCCGGAGCCGAGGGGTTAGGCAAGGATGCCATGGCGATCGAACTCGCCAAGGTTCTCAACTGTACGAACTCCTACACCGAGGCATGTGAGGACTGCGCTAACTGCCGGGCCATTGGCTCGCTCGGTTCTCCGCTGCTTCATTTTGTTTTTGCACTTGCAAAGGATTCAGGAAAAGAGGAAAGTTCGGCCGATGATGGCGAAGACGTAAAGGTCGATGTTGTTCGTGAGCAGATCGAAATGAAAGCGCGCGATCCGTATCATCATATTCAGATCCCGAAAGCGCTGACGATCAACATTAAGCAGATCCGCGATCTTCGCTTAGTGCTCTCGCGCACAATGACGGGCGGCAACAAGCGCATCGTCATCATCAGTGAAGCGCATACTATGCGCCATGAAGCACAGAATGCCTTCCTGAAAACTTTGGAGGAGCCGCACGATAATACGCTCATCATTCTCACAAGCTCGAATCCGTCATGGCTCTATCCGACCATTCTTTCTCGCTGCCAGGATGTGCGCTTCGATCTCTTGACGCCGGTCGAGATTTCCGAAGCCCTGATCGAGCGAGATGGGTTAGAGAAGGAACAGGCCGACTTCCTTGCTCGGCTATCGGGAGGTAGTTTCTCTGCTGCCAGGAGTTTGATCAATGAAGATGTTGCCGGCCTGCGAGCACAAGTCGTGCAGCTACTTCGCATGGGGCTTTCACAAAGCAGAAGGAATGCTCTCGGCGAGATCGATCATTTTCTTCCCCGCGCCGGCGGTGGGTCATTCTTAGAGAAGAGGCAAACTGTCGAGCAGCTCCTGCATCTCCTCACCCTTTGGCTTCGCGATGCACTTGCCCTCGTTGCCGGAAGCGACGAGTATCTGTTTAATAGCGATCAGCTTGATGACTTAAAGCGCTTCACCTCCCGCTTCGGCTCTCCTCGCGGCATAGTTCAGGCACTAAGATCGGTTGAAACTGCCCAACGCAACGTCCGACTGCAGTTGCAGCTTCGTCCCGTCGTTCTGCAGCTGGTGATAGATCTGGAGCAGGCGCTAGTTACGGGATAAGGAATTTGAAGGTTCTCGTACCGTCGTTCACGAAATAAATTCCAGGCCTTAGAGATCGCAACGAATAGCTACTTGATGCGCCATCAGTGTTGAGGAATTCGAGATCGTGTTTTCTTCCGAGGAGGTCGAAGGCAGCAAGAGCTAGATATGGTTTCATAAATGTCTGGACTAAAATTACCTTGCTAGCCAAGTTAACGATCGGCTTCGCAGTATTCTCCGACCCTCGATTGTCTACCAGCAATGGAGCTGCGCCAATTATAGTGATAGTAAAATTAGCTCCATCTGGTATTTTCATGATGTACTGGTCAGTACCGGAATAATCTCTTGAATAAACATGTCGCTTATATTGCTTTTCATCTAGCTGAATATTCTTCATTTGGGCAGCATTGAGTGAAACCCTTATGGTATCCTTATTTAAGGATATAGAATAGGGAATATTTTTTGCCTTGATATAACTTCCGGTTTCGTCGGTGTAATTAAAGTTCGGGTAATTGTAATAGCTGGTTGTGTTCTCTTCTTCATCTACTGATATCATGGTTTGCGAATTAGGGTTGAATCTTATGTCCAGATACGTACTCGAACTGGCACGGTTGAATTGATCGGCAGGATCTACCTGGCTGTACTGGATATGATAACCATCGAATGGGATCTCTTGTTGGAGAAAGGAGCTAATTCCAAATGATGGAATTGTGTCGATCGTGTTTTGCATTTGACCACTCGCAAACTGGAAGCTATAGACATTGCGAGATCCGACCATACCACCGGATGATATTTGGACAGTATGTATCTGAATCTGGGCAAAACCACTTTGAGACTGAAAGAAGACGATAAGAAGGAAGACAATGTTTTTCATAGTTTCTGTTTATTACAAACATACTACAATCTCTTCCAATACACAAGGTCAAATATCTATGCCTCAGCCTCAATCTCCGTAAATTTGCAGTTTACTATACATTCCTGAATGCCGAACGCTAAAAGAACGCTGGTTACTGCTGCTTTGCCCTATGCTAACGGGCCTATTCATATCGGGCATCTTGCCGGTGTGTATGTGCCGGCAGATATGTATGTGCGTTTCAAGCGGCTGCGCGGCGAGGAAGTGCTCTTTATTTGCGGCTCCGATGAGCATGGCGTGCCGATCACCATTAGCGCCGATAAGGAAAAGGTCTCGCCCAAAGTCATCGTCGACCGGTACCACGAGCTGAATAAGCAGACGTTCGAAAATCTCGGCATCTCCTTCGATTATTATGGCAGGACTTCAAGCGATGAACATCGCATCATGGCGCAGGAGTTTTTCCTTCGTCTGCTGGAGAATGGGTTCATCGAGACGAAAGAAGAGCCGCAGCTTTATGATGCAGAGGCAAAAATGTTCTTGCCCGATCGATATGTCGAAGGCACGTGTCCTGTCTGCGGAAATCTCGAAGCACGTGGTGATCAGTGCGATAATTGCGGTACCTATCTCAATCAGACCGAGCTCATTAATCCGCGCTCGAAGATCACAGGCAATAAACCTGTCGTGCGTCCGACAAAGCACTGGTACTTCAAGCTTTCCGCATTCCAAGGAGATCTGGAAAAATTCATAGAGTCTCATGCAGGCAAGTGGCGCGATACTGTTATTCAGCAGGCTCGCAGCTGGCTCAAGGCCGGCCTGCACGATCGTCCCATTACTCGCGACCTGGATTGGGGCGTCCCTGTTCCGATCGAAGGCTCTGAGGGCAAGGTGCTCTATGTATGGTTCGATGCTCCCGTTGGCTACGTGACGGCAACAAAAGAACTCTTGCCGAACGATTGGAAGAAATGGTGGACCGATGACGAAAACCTCGAATGGGTTTGCTTCCTCGGAAAAGACAATATCGTCTTCCATACCATCATGTTTCCGGCAATGGAGATGGGCGTGAATAAGTCCGAAGTCCGAAGTCTGAAGTCCGAAGTCAATTTTAAATTGAAATTGCCGACTCAAGTGCCGGCTAATGAATTCATGAATCTCGAAGGCCGCAAGCTTTCAAAGTCTAGAGGCTGGACGATCGAGCCGCATGAGATCTTAGAACGATACGATTCCGATCTCATCCGCTATAGCATTGCATGCAATCTGCCGGAGTCGAAAGATTCTGATTTCTCCTGGAAAGATTTTCAGGCTCATACCAATAACGAACTTGCCGATATCTTCGGAAATTTTGCAAATCGAGTGCTGACCTTTGTCAAGAACAATTTTGACGGCAAAGTACCGAATGGAAAAGCCGATTCTGAATTTCTCTCCGGGCTTGGCGACCATGCGAAACTCGTCGCTGAGCGATACGAAAAATTCCAGATCCGCGAAGCAACAAATGAGACCATGGAGTTTGCGAGGATGGCGAATAAATATTTCAATGATGCTGCGCCATGGAAATTGATCAAGTCGGATCGAGAGGCCGCTGCAAGCATCCTTCTGACCTGTCTTGAAACATTGCGGGCAATGAGCATTTATTTCCGGCCAATCATTCCCATAGCAACAGCAAAGATCGATGCAATGTTGGGAGTACGTACGGCTCTCTCCTGGGATGAAGCGCACAAGGCGATGTTACAAGCAGGTTCGGAGCTTGGAGAAATATCGATCCTATTTTCGAAACTTGAGGACGAACAGATCGCCGGAGAACTTCAATCATTACAGAAAATGTCAGAGCAATTTGAGAAAGCTGCCTCACCGGTTGTGGTGAACGCCAGCCCTGCCGAGAGCGTACAGATAACGATCGATGACTTCAAGCGGATAAAGCTAAAGACTGCAACTGTCCTTGAAGCCGAGCGCGTGCCGAAATCGAAGAAGCTTCTGAAGCTGCAGATTGAGATCGGGCAGGAGAAAAGGCAGATCGTTGCCGGCATTGCTGAGAAGTATGCTCCTGAAGATCTGGTTGGCAAAACAATTGTTGTTGTCGCGAATCTCGCTCCGGCAAAGCTAATGGGCATCGAGTCGCAAGGAATGCTCCTTGCCGTTAACGATGATAAAGGGCCGGTTGCACTCGTTACGCCGATGTCGGATTCAGCGAGCGGATTGGAAGTGCGATAAAGCTAATATTTATAGATGGATAGTACTTTCCCCGCCCACGGTAAACGCGCAATTAGTCTTGCCGTTCTTGTTGCGGCGTTGGGATATTTTGTCGATATCTACGATCTTCTCCTTTTTAGTATTGTCCGAATCTCCAGTCTAAAAAGTATTGGCGTTCCCGAAAGTGAGTTGCTGAACACAGGCTCGATGCTGCTCTCGATGCAGATGGGCGGAATGCTGGTTGGCGGGATACTATGGGGAATACTCGGGGATAAAAAGGGAAGGCTTTCCGTGCTTTTCGGATCGATCATTCTCTATTCGATCGCCAACATTGCCAATGGGTTTGTGCAAAGCGTTGAAATGTATTCGGCGCTTCGCGTCTTAGCCGGTATTGGCTTGGCCGGAGAGTTGGGAGCCGGCGTGACGCTGGTGAGTGAAGTGATGTCGAAGGAGTCACGAGGTTGGGGCTCGACCATTATCGCAGGAATCGGAGTCCTTGGAGCCGTCCTTGCTGCAATAATCGGAGATCTCTATACGTGGCGTACCTGTTTCTTCATCGGCGGCGGCATGGGATTCGCTCTGCTTGCCTTGCGGATCGGCGTCTACGAGTCGGGGATGTTCGAGCATGTGAAAAAGCAGAATGTTGTCCGCGGGAATTTCTTCAAGATATTTTCAACACGAAAGAATACCTGGAAATATCTTCGTGTCATTGGGATCGGTATGCCGACATGGTTCGTCGTCGGAATACTAATCACCTTCTCACCGGAGTTTGGGAAAGTATTCGGCATGACGCAAATCCCTGTAGCCGGGAAAGCCGTGATGTTTTCCTACATTGGCTTATCGCTCGGAGATATTCTCTCCGGAATTACGACGTACTCCCTGCGCAGCAGGAAAAAGGCAATGCTGATTTTTCTTACGATGACTGCGCTCTTCATCGTATCGTATTTTTATTTCTCTCCGGTTTCGATCGAGATGTTTTATTTTATTTGTGCGCTGCTCGGATTCGGAACTGGATATTGGGCAATGTTCGTAACGATCGCCAGCGAGCAATTCGGCACCAACATTCGCGCCACAGTTACCACGACGGCACCAAACTTCGTTCGCGGAGCTGTTGTGCCCATTACTGCTCTCTTCAATGCCTTGCGCACGCCGTTCGGTATTAGCGGCAGCGCACTGACTGTCGGCGGCATAACACTCGCCATCGGGTTTCTTGCCTTATGGAAGATGGAGGAAACCTACGGGAAAGACTTGCACTACGTGGAAGAGCTACAATAAAAAAGGGCGCACAATGCGCCCTTTTTTCTGAACTCCGCATGGATCTTAGAATATTCCCTTCGAAGTTCCGAGCGCCATCGCTGCAAGGCCTAGGAGATTCATAAGCGGTGCGAACGTACCGATCCTGGCTCCGAGTGCCCTGATCTACTCCGTTGCTCCGCCTGTTCCGCCTGCTGCCATTCGTTCGGCGATCAGCCCCCCCATCTTCTTGCTTGCCGGCATGACAAGTGCGAAATTGATGATAAGAATGAGTACGTAGATCGTTTGCTTCCATGCAAGCCAAGGGAATTCGGAAAAGCTAAACCACTTGTAGCCTTCGATGCCGACGAGAGCACCGCCGGTAACCAGCAGTCCCAATCCGCCGATCATACCCATTGTCTTTCCGATGAGATTAAGATTGCCCATCGTCACAAGTTCAGCCGGCGTTCCCTTTGTTGCTTTCATTCTGCCGAGCAGAATGATTGAAACTGGTAAGAGTGCAAGCGTCATCGTCGCAGAGAGAATATGCAGAATTCTAAATAAGTTGATCATAATGTAGTACGGTGTGGTGAAATGTAGGTGCAAAAATACTTCATTTATCTTCCGCCGTCCGGAAATTTTGGCAACTCTACGACTTCAAGCCTGCGCGATTCAAATCCTCGGCGCTTGGCAACGATTCGGTAATCGAAAGAAGCATTCGATCTTCCGCCGCCGGATTCGACTACTTCAAAACTCGTGGCGCCTTTTTTGACATAGACGGGATTGGATTCGCCATTCATCTGGATGAAGATCTTCATCGGATTTTTCTCATCGATCGTTACGGTATTGAGGAAAATATCATCAAGCTCGATGACAGCTTTTCCGCCAACTAACTGCGAAGAGCCATAATCGTTGAACCAGATCTCCGTGGCTTCCTCGCAATAGAGCTTTCGATATTCCGATCCGTTCTTGATCGGAACCGTTGCTGCCTTCGTACCTCCGAAGACGGTAAAGCTTCCATTATTAATGAATACGCCTTGTCCGCCTGTGAAATATCCGGAGTACGAACCTGTCGCACCGTTATTTGTGCCCGAGCCATAGATCCCTGCGCTTGCAGAATTGGGAACAGGTGAAATACCTGCGACTCCATAAAACCCATAGCCCATCGTTCCGGCGCCGCCGGTGAGCGAGGCATTATAACCATAGAGGCCTGCGGAATTCGCAAATGTAGAATTGATCTTGCCGACGACTCCGAACACACTCGTCAGGCCCGAGCCATTCGTATTTGATCCGACGATGGCCGCGCCGAGAGGATTGGCTAAAGTTGTCGTAGTCGAAATGTTGGCTTGGATGGTTGTTGCATTGAGCGCTGCAGTGGAGTTCGAAATTCCAAAGGTTGTCGTAGCACTTGAGGCCGTTCCAGTATACGGCAGGATCAATCCTGATACGCCGTTCGATGCAGAAGATATCCTGCCTTTCGAATCGACGGTGATGGTAGCATTCGTATAGCTTCCGGCGGAAACACCGGTCAATTTTAAATTCGGATTCGGGTACGTGCCGGTGAGATCTCCTCCTGCACTTCCCGAAGGCGGGAATGTTGATGGTACACCGGTGATCTTCGGCCAGCTCAGTGAGTTGATCTTGCCATCGGTTACTGCAAGATTTGCAATTTTCGAAGTCGTGATCCCTTCCGTCGTTACGGCAACAGTGGCAATTGGTCCGGAGCCATTTGTTACGACTAAAGAATTATCTCCTGCCTGCAACGAATTTATTCCGCCGCTTCCGGCAACGTTCAGGGCATAAGGAGCTGCAGCAAGAGGCGAGCGGGGATCGAGTTCTGTTCCGCCGTCGACTGAGATGCCGAGAAAATATTCTTTATCGAAAGCGACAGTAGCCGGAATCGAGTCGAGCATCGTGCTGAAGACGCCATTCTTCGTCGACACTGTTGCAGTCTTCGAATAGACGAACACTGCGCCGGTGCGGGAATTATAGAGCGTCAACACCAGCGTATGATCTCCATCGGCAACGGGTACGCCTTTTTTATCGGCAAGAACACCCTGATAGGAAATAGCTCGCGGAATTTGTGCGAATACAGAAGAAGCGAAGATGAGAGTTAAAGCGATAATGGGGAATATGCGATTCATAAAATAGCTAAGATGGTAAAAAAACAAATATACAAAGGGACGCACGGAAATTCAATAAGTCCTCGCTTTTACACGGAGTCCATGCCGGGAATCATTTGCATATCAGAATTCCTTCTTAGTCAGACTCAATGCGCCGAACCTCTCTATACTATGTGTTTGTGTTCTCCTCATTCCTGGCTCTCTCGGCCACAGCTCAGAATGCCCGATGGGTTCGAATGCCCCCTCCATATTATGGCGGCCATATGACAGCGCTCGGCAGACTCGGAGGCACAGTCCTTGTAGCTACTCAGACGGGAGCGATCTACCAATCATCCGATACAGGGAAAAGCTGGAAGTGGCGCGGCACACTTAGCTCTGCATCGCAATTTGCTTCTTCCGGCACAACGATGATCGCCGAAGGCGGAATCCTATATCGTTCGGCCGATACCGGAGCGACATGGACTAAGTCTCCGCCCTCCGTATCCACTCCCGATGCCTGGGGAATGGGAGCTAATGACTCCTCTTTCTTTGTCCTTAATTCGATGGGCGTCTTTCGATCGATGGACCATGCTTTCACATGGGAGAGGGTTAATGGTATCTCATCTCCGCAAGTCATCAGCGTTAACGGCAGCTTCATCTTTATGATCGTACGCCCGGAAGTATCCGCTTCCTTTGGTGGCACGTATGCTTCGACCGATAACGGAGAGAGCTGGACACATATTGATACCATGTTTGCAGATCGCGGAGTACTACTGTTAACAGATTTGGATAACGTTCTTTTTACGTCAATAAACGATGGATCACTCTATCGGTCGAAGGATAGGGGAGCGACATGGGATTCACTACGGTCCGGTCTTCCATCCTATGTCACGGCAATGTGTGCAGATTCTTCATTCATCTATGCTCTGACGATCAATAATGGTATCTATCGTTCGAATGATAGCGGATCGACCTGGCAGCCGGTTAACCAAAGTGTAAGCGGAATCCGCCGGATTATGAGCATGGGCTCTACCCTGTTTGCCATTTCGCACGACGGCGTTTTCATTTCTGTCGATCACGGCGATTCCTGGCAAGCCTCGACTAATGGATTATCCGGCATAGAAGCAAATGCGATCGGATCGGACGGCAAAACTTTCTTTGCGGCAATGCCCGGAGGATTATTCGGCACGACGAGTGATGGGGCAACGTGGACTCCTGTACCTGGCATTCTCGGAACGACGGAAGTCTATTCGCTTAACCTTCGCGATTCCGTTTGGATTGCAACTATTACTCCGCATAATATTACCGACGTAGAGATTCTCTACAAATCAACTGATGGTGGCGCTCAATGGGATAGCATCGGATATTTGGGAGCCGGAAATCTTTGGGCGAATAAAAAAGGACTTCTCACCGTCGGAGCTTTGCAGTATGAGCCCTATCGCTCAACCGATGATGGGAGCACATGGCAATGGGTAGATCCAGCCTTGTTCAATGGTAACGGCTATCTTTCATTCGTTCTCGGCGATAGTCTTGCCCTGGCGAGATTTGACTCCGCCGCAAAAGTCCTGAAATTTTTTATCTCCACCGATTTTTGCACTTCCTGGAGAACGGTATCGCTTATCGATAGCTCCTTTAACATTGCTCTTGACGGAATGGCAATTATTTCCGGAACACCGACCGGAATGTACCGCTCCCGAGACGAAGGAAATTCGTGGCAGCGTATTTATGATAACGGCCAGTTCGGGCTTTTAGCGAAGAACGATATCATAATAGGAGTATCGAGTACGCTCGGAGTCATCATTTCGCAAAATCATGGTGATAGCTGGGTGACGATCAATGACGGACTTCCCGGTTTCAAATTCACAAATATTGCGATCGGCAAGGATGAGATCTATGCACAACTCAGCTCCGGTGAGTTTTACCACACAGCAATACCAGCCGCAGTAAGTTCTGAGCCTGAAACGAAGTCAGCAGTTTCTCTCTATCCCAATCCTCTCTCATTTTCCGGAGTAATTTCATACTACTTGCCCGAGAGTGGAATCGTCGCAATCAGAATATGCGATGTTTTGGGCAGGGTCGTTTCGAATCCAGTGATAAATACTTTCCAGGAAATCGGATCTCACGAAATTCCTCTTGATGTGAAGAGTTTAAGTCCCGGCATTTACACATGCAATTTCTCCTTCGGCTCGCGTGAGGAAGTCGTCAAACTGCTCGTCGTCCGTTAAATCCTTGTGCGGACTGAGGATATTTTCCATCTCTTCATTGTTACTACTGCCCTATGGAAAGAAAAATCAGAGTACTTATTGCCAAAGCCGGATTGGATGGGCATGACCGTGGCGCTAAAGTTATTGCTGCCGCTTTGCGCGATGCCGGAATGGAAGTCATCTACACCGGCCTTCGCCAGACCCCGGATATGATCGTTGAAGCTGCCTTGCAGGAAGATGTCGATGTAATCGGTATCTCCATGCTATCCGGTGCTCACATGACTCTTTTCCCCCGAATTCGCAAGATGATGAATGAAAGAGGGCTCACAGACGTCCTTCTTACAGGCGGGGGGATAATGTCGGCAGAAGATGTGGAAGAGTTGAAGAAAGTGGGAGTTGGGCAGCTCTTCACTCCGGGAGCGCCAATGTCGGCCATAGCAGAGTATATACGGAATTGGGTTGCGCAAAACAGGCGCGTTGCCGTAGTATAGAGGATCAGGGAACTTCACATCTGCAGAAATGCTTCTGTGGAGTCGCTATTTTTCGGAAGGGTGCAAGAGCGGTTTAATTGGCACGCCTGGAAAGCGTGTGTGCGGGAAACCGTACCGAGAGTTCGAATCTCTCCCCTTCCGCTTTCGAATTGTGAATGGAGAATTGTGAATTGAGAAAGTCGGGCACTGCTCGATTTTTTTTATTTATTCTCCAAAGTTTTCTTTTCATACTGAGCGTACTCCAAACTTCCTTTTTCTTACTTCAGACCATCATTCCCCATTTCGAGATTATCTGTTTTTTCCATACGCCGGAGTTAGCACTTCTTACTCGTGAAGAATCATCAGCACTCAACTTGTCTCACTTCTTACTTGTGAGATGATTTTGTGCAATGCCGCGCTTGCAATTTTTGAAATCTGTGTGTATTTTTGTTCATAGAGTTTTTCGCGAAGAAAAATTTGCCCCGGAGATCTCACCACAATTTGGTCTCCGATTTTCTTCCGGGAGATGCTATGATCTAAACATTAGGGATACAGTTTCTAGGCAGCGGATTCATGAGTTCAATCGGTGCTGAGAGCCACGCCACGGGGGTTCTTGGCCTTGCCACAATCACTTGGAGCCAGTGAATCTGCTGCTGCTATTTTCTAACCTGCTCTCGCCGATTGATATCATTCGGATAACGATTGCAAATACTCGTACTATCTATATTATCTAAGACAACCATGACAACATTCAAATCTATTTCCGTTGCAGTGCTTCTCGTTCTTGCCATGACCACGTTGGTTACTGCAAAAGCTAATTCCGTTGCAACTGTTCAAAATAATACAACTTATAGCCTCGGTACCGTCGCAGTCTATGCTTCGAACGGACCGAATTACGTATACGTCGGAGCTCAGGGAACATTCTATGTGAACGTACCTTCGCTTCCGGGATCAGTCGTCGTTAATAATCAGGTTGTCATTCAGGGCCAGTCCGGCATGGTGAGATTGCTCAACGGCGCAACAGTGAAAGTAACGCTGTCAGGATACATCGTCGTTACTGATTCGCAAGAAGGATTCTAACCGAGAGATTTCGTTCTCATTGTTATTGTTAAGGAACCCTCGCTTGCGGGGGTTTTTTTTGTTACATTGCCAAACTTCTCCTCATCATTTCGTGAGTCTCTGAATAATCCCTTGATCTTCCTTCTGTTTCAGCATATCGAGTATTTTTCCCCAGAGCCAGTCGAAGGGTAGCACCTGCAATCCGTCCTGGATCTCCGTATACTCCGCGTTCATTGCAGTCATCTTATCGTAATATTTTTGCGCCTTTTCCTTCGTTACTTCATAAGAGAAGTGATTCGTTTCCATGATTTGGAGCATTCGGAAAAATAGTGCACTTTGCTTGTTTGATGTCGAGCGCAAATATCTGGTCCGATAAGTGCGGAGTGCATCCATTCTTCCAATGATATTACCGAAATCATTATTATCGAGAAGGTACAGGATGTGTAGTATGAGGATTGCCACATTGTAACCCCTCTTGTCTGCTTTGTATGAAGGAACGGCACGCAAGAATTTCTTCAGATCGAATGCAGCAGATTGCTGAGATTGATCTGCGTGTTCTGAATCTAGCGCAAATCGCAAATATAATTCGAGCAATTTCCAATTCTCCTTTTTGTGCTCAGGTTGGAATGCGAAACGTGGGTGCTGAGTGACTTCATTGAATACTACCTCAGCCTCTTTGAAATGCTGAGTGTGCATTGATAGGTAGAAACTGAGTTCCATAAAGACGAACCAGTTGTTCGTACCTGCCGCATAGAGTTGAGAACACCGCGTTATGGCCTCTTTGCCCTTTTCAAACTCCTTCAGGTTAAGATAGCAAGAGAGTTTTTGCAGTGCAAACTCACCAAATTGTGCTGGAATGGTAAGGTGTGGAAATCCTTCAAGATATTTTTCTGCTTCTGTACAGATCTTAATGGCTTCCTTATACTGCTGTGAGATCTGATAAGCTTGAGATTGCAGCCTAAAGTAATTGTAGTTTAGCATAAAGGAGTCGCAATCCTTTCGCAATTCGACTAACTCTCTGCACCATCCATCAACGAGACCCTGCATGTCCGGTTGCTCGGCGGAAGATTTTGCGAATTTTATCGTGAGACGATCATAGTACTCTTGAGCGACGCATTCGGCTGAGTATGTTTTCAGTGCAACCTTCAGCCGGCCGTCATAGTCATCATATTCCTTTTCGTGGCCGTAAATACTGCTGTAATTCCGTAGACTCAGGAGAAATTCGATCGTATTTGGAGTTAGATGAAACTTGCTGGCCTGCTTCAAGCCACTCTCCGCCATCTTGATGGCGCTGTTACGCGCGCCAAGCCTAGCCAGAATCTTGACCATGAATGTCTCTTTATTTACCTTATAATATGCGATATTGTATTCTGAGCTTTTAATGTCCAGGAAGAAGAGACTGTTCATCAGTCCCTTCTTCAGCCTATTCTTTAACGATGTATACCTGGTATCAAGGTATGATGTGCCGTAAATAATCTCCGCCGCCTTCTGATCAGAGGTAATTGACCCATTCTTTAGGCCCGAATACAGCTTCGATATGCTATCGGCACCCCCTTCTGTCGTAGTATCATCGACAATTTCGATTTTTGATTCTCGAAATTTTCTGACAATTTGCACAATTTCGCCTAGATATTTCATCGACTTATTCTTTGGCTTTAAACTATTTATTTATATATGTTTAATGAACATATTGATCTGCTAATCTCCTTAATGATGAATGTATAATTAGAAAGAATACCTTTTAGTTGCATGATTTTCCATGTGAGAATATTCTTTTTTATGTTTGAGTATCTAAGCTGGGAATGTAGCATTTTTGTATTGAAATCATTGACAACTGAGAAAAAAGCACCGGGTAATGACCAAAATGCTTGCATTTAACCCCGTGACAGGGATTATTAGAGAGAATCCGGTGCTGTTGTCAGTGATTTCAGATTTTATTGTTCGTTTATAGTCAGAACGTGAGATTAATCTGAGAAAGATTATCCGGAAATTGTGATAATTAATCGGAAATCCAATTCAAGGTTTATTATTGGAATATATAACGTAAGTCATTAGTTTCGAAGAAGATAGGGCGGCAGGATTGCATACCGCTCACACATAAGAGTCCCCACATATACGCAAAGATAGGCGTATAATGGCTGTTTCTTATGTGATAAAAAGTCGGAAAGTGTTCGCAATAATGTTCGGTGAATGTGCCATTTTTGTACTACGAAGTTGACTTAGAAACTTCGTCGACGAAATAAAGGACACGACAATGACACTTGCAGCATTAATTCTCGCTTTTCAGATGATGTTCGGCACAACGCCGACCGATGCTCAGCTTTCTGATTATCAGACTCAGCTCAGTCAGACTTCGACGACGACGGGCATTATTGTCGTGACCGACTCGCAAGAAGGATTTTAAGATTTTTTTAGTGACCAAAAGGGTCTTCCCAAAACTACTAAACCGCCTTGGATTAGTAGCTTGTATCCCGTGGCAGGGGCATTCGAGAGAGTGCCCCTATTTTTTTATGCCTGGCGAAAACTCAGTATTCTCTTCGTTTTGATACTTTGGCCACAAACCCGGACTTTCTTTGAAAATTTATTCTGGTTGTAACTCTGCCTAGCCTTGATCGTTATTCCAGAGCAAAAGAGAAAGATAGTCTTCCATTTTCAGACGGATTTCGTAGAAGTACTCTAATAGATCCGTAGATCGGGGCATTCCAGGGAATGCCCCTTCTTTTTGTCCTTATTTTTGCTCCATGAAGTACCCTTCATCCCGAACCTCTCTTTTTTCTTCAATTCGGAGGCTAATGGCCATTGCCGCAGTTGAAAAAGGTCCAAATACCCCTTCGACTGATGAAATAGTTGAGATTTACAGCAATTCACCCAGAATTAGCCGCCGACAGTTGCTGAAAGGTATGGGCGGCGCAACTGCAATGCTGGCCGTCGGATATTTGCCCGCCTGGGCGAAGCTAGAGACTCCGGCTCGCATTGTGATCGTCGGAGGAGGGATTGCGGGGCTGAATGCAGCGTATCGTCTCAGGCAGGCAGGGATCGCATCTACGGTCTACGAGGGAAGTTCACGAACCGGTGGCAGGATCTTCACGGTCCGGAATGTAATGGGACCCGGGCTGACAACGGAGTTTGGAGGCGAGTTCATCGATACTGCCCATAGAGAGCTGTTTTCGCTGATCGATGAACTTGGATTGAAACTTTCCGACAGAAAAGCCGTAAAACGATCTGGATTTATCCCGAAAGCCTACTTCTTTGGCGGATCGCTCCGATCCGAATCCGAAATCATCGAAGGTCTGCGGCCAGTCATGGCAAGAATCCGAAAAGACGCAGAATCTTTACCAAATTCCATCAATTTCGAGAATCCATCCACTGCATCAGCGCTGGATAATACTTCCTTGTCGGACTATTTTCACACGATTGGCCTGAGCGGCTGGTTGAAGGATCTCCTCGAAGTTGCTTATGTTACCGAATATGGCCTGGATCTAGCCGATCAATCCGCATTAAATTTCGTAACCCTCGTTGGGGCCGATCTCTCGTCGGGACTGGAGATCTTCGGTTCAAGTGACGAGCGTTACAAAGTTCAAGGGGGTAATGGAGGCATTACCGAGGAGCTTGCAGCAAAGCTCGGCGATCAGATCCGGATATCGCATAAACTGGAATCTGTCAAAAGCAGGGGAGTTGGCTATACCCTCACTTTCGATGATAATGGAAGTGCGAAGGATGTGGAAGCCGATATTGTCATTATGACGATTCCGTTTTCCGTTCTCCGGAATATCGATATGAAGATCGAACTTCCGAAATGGAAACGCAATGCCATCGATACCCTCGGTTACGGAACGGGCGCGAAAGTGATGACTGGATTTACAAAGCGCTTCTGGCTGGAGAAAGGATATTCCGGAGAAATTTTCAGTGATGAAAATTTTCAATTGGCTTGGGATAATTCTGAAATGCAGGAAGGTGAATTCGGAGGGCTGACATCTTTTACGGGAGGCAAGCGAGGTTTGGCTGTAGGTGAAGGGACGGTTGATTTTCAATCGGATGAAATGATGACTGGAATCGAGAAGATATTTCCAGGGTCACGATCTTTGCGCAACGGCAACAACCGCCGTTTTCATTGGCCGAGTAATCCTTTTTCAAAAGGATGTTATGCATCATATAAACCGGGGCAGTGGACGACAATTCGTGGAGCGGAATCGAAGGCAGTCGGTAATCTATTCTTCGCCGGAGAGCATTGTAGTCTTGAATTTCAAGGCTTTATGAATGGAGGCGCAGAGTCGGGCAGGGAGGCAGCAAAGGCAATAATTGAAAAGCTAAAATAGAATAGCCGGATCGTCCGATCAGGCAGGATTATTCTTTTTTGTCGATCGCATCACATTATTGACTAACATACTCACGCCCCAGAGGATCAGTAGTAATGGGAAAACAAAATCCCAGAACGGAATATCGAGATCAAGCACATTGCGAAGCAGCAGGAATGCGCCGACAACAATGAGGAAAATTCCAAAAAATGAAAATTTCTGCATATTAGTTCGAAGTAGAAGTGGAGTCGCTGCGCTCGCGGATCTCAACGCCGCCGAATGCAACATTTGCTTTTACAATAACACTCGGTGAGCCATCGCGATATGCAGGAGTCTTATAAACTCGCTCTCCGAATGCAACAGTACGCCCATCGGGAAGCTGGCCGCCGCCAAACGCACTGGAGACCTTGATCTTTAAAGGAATGTTCGGATTGATGAATACTTCAACTCCGCCGAAGGCGCAGTTGATATCGACATGGATATCTTTATCCAAAGGTTTCAAATTGCGCAGATCGTACGAGCCTTTTCCGAAGACGACACTGTAATGCTCATCGCTTGTAACAGTTTCAAATTCGGAATCGCTGAACATGACATTTTTTCCGTGGCGCTCACCACTTGACCTGAAGCCGCTTAAAAGCGAGACGCCGATCGTGATGATGAAGATCGGAAAGATGATACCCATGACAGGAAGATCGATCTTGAAGACATTGCGCAAGATCAGAAGGATTCCGGCGAGGATGATCAGGGCTCCCCAGTACGTTTCGCGAAAGATAATGTTCATAGTTGTGGAGTCTCTATTCCCCGAGAGGGATGAATATCGGTTGAAATGCGGAGAGGGGGGGATTCGAACCCCCGATAGCGTTTACACACTATGACGGTTTAGCAAACCGTTGCCTTCAGCCACTCGGCCACCTCTCCTGGATCTGCCGTCACAGCGCACGGCTCGGAAATTTTTCGTGAATATTCCGGCTGAGAAAACTCCCTTTGCCGAGGGCTCGTTCCCTTTGTTTTTTTAAGCGATTACTCCGGCAAACGAGAACTTTTTTACGGATTATCCCCTTTTCTTGCTGATTGTGTGCATCTATCTTGTAACTTTGCGCCCTCTTAATAGTTGTAGTCAGGGGAAGTGGCGTTGAAAGTTGTAGTATCATTTCTCACGGGTGATCTAATTTGTAATCTATCTACCACTATATGAAACACATTTGGAAATCAGTCATTGTTGCCTTGCTTCTCGTCCTTATTGCACAAACGTCTTTGTATTCTCAGACGATTGCGCTGCCTGGAGATGGAAAAGACTTTTTCGTCGGTTTCATGTTGCCCAGCTATAATAAGGTAGCAGGTGCCCAGACACGCGGCTATTACGGCGCATATCTTTTGATCTCCAGCTACTCGGATAATAAAGCAACCGTCAGTTACTTTGATAAGACGACGGGTGTGGAAACTCCCGGAACGGTCTACTCGATAGCCGAACGAACAGGTATCCAGGTACCGATCAATTTGCAGTATGTCGTACTCAACGATACTGGTGACGTTCCGGAATTCGGCGCTATCCATATCACGGCTAAAAGGCCGATCAATATCGAATTCTTTAGCTCCGGTGCATGCTCCGGTGGATCCTTCCTGCCGATCACCACTGCAGGTTTAGGAAACCGATATGTTGTTGCCAGCTACAAGGATAACAACGGAGAAATGGGACTGATCGGAAATCCGTATGGACCAACGGCACTTGAACTTGCGCACGGTTTTTTTGAGATCATCGCTCCCTTCGATGGAACAACCGTCACGATAACTCCTAACTCGTTGACGCTCGGCGGGCATCATGGATTTTCTACCGGCGCTGGCGCCACCCGGCCGAATGAACAACCGTATACCATCAACCTCCGAAGAGGGCAATGCTACCTTGTCAAGTCAGGCACTGACGACGAAGGAGATCTTTCCGGGTCAATTATTGAATCGACGAAACCCGTTGCCGTTATTGCCGGACATGAGAATGCAGCTGTCGGCGGAACGAGCGGACGCTATCTTGAAGGACGTGACTTCATGGCTGAACAAATGTATCCCTATGATATGTGGGATACAACAGGATTTGTGATGATTCCCTTGAAGGATTCATATCCATCCGATCCTGCAACCTATGAAGGAACGGGTGAAAATTATCGCGTCTTTGCCTGGGATAAAGTTGGTTCTCGTGTTCAACTTTATGACGGATGTCTCTCCGGCCCGATCGATATGACGGCGGGAAGACTCGGATATCCTCCGGCCGAACGATTCCAAGTATCTTGCCCGGTAGATTTTGAGGCGACCAACGGTAAGAAGTTCAGTGTTATGATGTATGACAATCGAAACTTCGCAACGAAGGACCCCTATCCAGGTCCGAGTATGATCAGCGTCATTCCAATGTCCCGTTGGAGAACGTCATTCTTGTGGTATGTGCCTGCGAATAAGTTTGAATCGCTTCAATCGTATTTTGTCAATATCCTCGGCCCCTTAGCGGATTTTGACGGACCGAATGGAATCCTTGCTTCATTCAATGGCGGCACGATCAAGCCGCTGAAGCAAGTTCTCAGTCTTGAGCAGCAGTGGAAGACGATTCCGAATTTCCCCGGTATAGCTGGCGTACGTTTCCGCCTCTATCCGGGAAGTTACTATGCCACTGGGCCTCATCCCTTCATGGTCTACAATTTCGGTTTCCGCGGACTTGATCCGAATAACGATCTTGGTGATCTCGATGGTGACGACTTCTTCTTCTCCTATGGATTGCCCGTCGGCGTGAAACTCGGTTCCGGTACGCCGCATATGCGCGTCGTCGTCGATACGAGTTGCGCTTCCTGGAATGTATGTGTTTATGATACGACGTTCGGACTTTCCAATCAGGGAATCAAGAGCATTACGCTTCTTGACGATCCGCATGGTGATTTCACAAAGCCGGGCAAGCAGTTCTACAATACCCGTCTCGATGATTCGTTAGATCCTGATCATCTTGGTGAAATCAATATGTCCGGCGATGATACGAATGTCTGCTTCAAGGTCCTGGTGAATAAGCCGATCGATAGTGCATACGCTCCGCTTTTCATCGTAGACGATCAGGGGAATGCAATAATTGTCGAGTTATTCTATCAACCGCCGCTGGTTCGCTTGTCACCCGATAGCGGAAGATATTTTGGTCTTTCGCTTTCAACTGATTCTTGTTCGACATTTGTCTTCAAGAATAACGGCAATAAGAAAAGTGGTAAATCTTTCTATTTCAGTTCTGCCGATCTCCTGCTCAAGAACCCTGCGTTTAAGGTCACGGGTACGATACCGGCGCTTCCGGTTTCGATCGGGCCTGGGGATTCGCTCATTATCAATGCATGTTTTACCGCGAAAGATACTGCGACACAACACGATACGATCGAACTTGTCAACGACTGCTTCACAGAACCGATCGATCTGATTGGTAACGGAGTCATTCCGCAGATCATAGCAAGTGATCATGATTTCGGTACGGTGATCAAGGATTCCACAAAATGCGATACGGTCGGAGTCAGGAACGTCGGTAAAGCGCCGTTCATGCTGACGACATCATGGGTACTGCATAATATTGTAAACTTTGATTTTTCCGATAGCAGCCGGCTTCCGATGTTGCTCAAACCCGGACAAGTGGTCTATCTGACATTCTGTTATACACCGCATTCCGTCGGAACGGATACCACTGTTCAGAACTGGGGTACAACTCTTGAGAATCCCTATAAGCATTCCATCAAGGATACCTCGATCCTTCGAGGAAAGGGTGTGAAGACAGGATTCGTCTGGGATCGTACGGTTCAACAGCAAACCGTAACTTGCGAGGATACGGATATTGTGCGTGTGCACCTGCTCAATAATGCCATCAAGGGCAGTAGTAATATTCCTGCGCATGTCGACTCGATCTATTTTACAGGTCCGGATGCTTCCGAATTCTACATTCTTGCAACACAGTTCGGCCGCACGAAGAACTTCGATCTGAGACCGGGCGATTCGATCTGGGTTGATGTCGTCTTCAAGCCGACACTTGCAAAACCGATGCCGGCGAAATATGCCGATCGTCATGCAGATCTCGTCGCATCGAATCACTCAAGCGATCCGCAAGAGGATGACCAGATCATTGCCTTCACCGGAACGGTGAAATATGCTGCTACGACGAGTACGCCTTCTATTCTTAATTACGGAGATGTTGCTCTGGGTATCGTCAATAGCAGAAGCTTCTTGCTTTGCGATACGGGAACGGCTCCACTGATTATCAAGTCGTTCGGGCCGCTGACCTATCCGATCACCGGTGTATCGAATCTTGCACCGTATGATACGATCCAGCCCGGTGGATGTAAACTTGTTCAGATCGATATGGCACTAACGACCTATGTGGATACCAGTGTTGTCCTGAACTTCGTTTATCAAACGAATTGCCCGCAGCCGATACCGGAAACTCTGGTGATCGCAGCATCATTCATCAATCCGACCAATCCAGGCCATCCGTTCACTCCGAC
>JAUZOQ010000039.1 GCA_030706385.1 Bacteroidota bacterium
TACGATGATAGTCCTACGCCTCCGGCTAGTTGGACGAGCACACAGCCTTTCATGTTGGTGCAATATGTCTGCAGTTCGACCCACGATGCCCCGAATGCGGGCAATAGAAATCTTGGTGATCCCGCAATGGTCGTAATCAACGCTACAGCTCAGTTCAGAAAGGATCTGTTCTTTCAGACACCAACGATCGATGAGGCAAGCGGACAGAAGGACTTTACGAACTATCTCAACATTATTTTGCCGACGTCGCATGAATCGGCTACAACGTTTGACGGACACCGATTAAGCGATTCGATCCCCGGCACGAAGCTGAAAGAACGTTTTCCGATTGCCAATACCGGATGGGAAGGCATGCGGCTGACTTTCAGCATCGGCACTGGGGAAGGCTCGCACCACCTCATATCCGATACTGCTATCGGAGCATACGTGTATGGATATGGTACTGATGATTCCTACGCATGGAGCGCTAACCTTGGTGTTGTCACGATCAACAGTCCCGATACCGTAGCACCAATGGCAACCGTAACCGGCAGTTGCCTCTGCTCTCACATTAGCGTGCGCGATGTCGGCTCGGTCCAGTCGAAAATCTCGGCGATCTATACCGATTCAATTTTTAATGTTGCTTATACAATCGACACGAATTTTGTTGCGGGCGCCGAGACCGATAGTTCATACTTTGATCTCTGTGTGCTCGATCCTTCGAAGGAAGGATTCGTGTCTGTGTCGATCTATGATGTCGCAGGCAACAAGACTATGATAACAAGTGCATATAAGCCATACCTCGTCGCATTTTCTCCTGCAGTCTTAGACTTCGGCTTTGTGGGACCGGGAGCGAGCGCAGCTCTCTATGACACAATATGCAATATTGGCGAAACGCCTTATCATATTGCCGCAGCCGATCTAACTCTTGCAGGCGGAGGACTCAGCGATGCAATGGGCTTGAGCATTGATAGTCTCGGAGCCGACGGTGATCTGGCAGTTGGAGAATGCCGCGTGATCAAAGTAAGATACGCTCCATCAACTTCATTGAGTCTCAAAGATACGATCTTCATCGCCGATTCTTGTTTGAAGTTCGCATGTCCTGTTAAGAGCATCGGAAGTGTCCCTGATTTCTCGCTCTCGGATTTTGATTTTAAGTGTGTCGATATTGGAACGACGAAAACACTGACAGCTACGATCGCAACAAATCTATCTACTATACCACTGACCATCGATAGCATTTGGGTTGACGATACTCTCCATTTCGGTTACGATCCGACTGCGCCTTCACAGAACAATCTGCCTTTCACTCTTCCTGCGCATGGGCAGCATTCAGTGCAGTGTTCCTTCAAGCCCGATACGGTTGGTCCGTTCTCGACAACGATCCACTTCAGAAGCACGGAAGTCGGAGCACGAACGGCAACGCTCCTTGGCTGCGGCCAGCTTCCGGCAGCAGTCGGCGGATCAGGTTACGCCTCATCGCTATCGAGCGGAAGCCCGGAGTATATCTCTGTTAGTGCTCAACTCGATCGTGGCAGCGATCTTGTACTTCTGCCTCCCATCCCCAATCCTGTCACGAAAGATAAGAAAACGATCCGTTTTATCTATGGCTGCAAGTTCGATTCCCCCGTGGATCTGGCGATATTTGATATTCTTGGTAATCGTATTGCCAATGTTGTTGGCGATGGCTACCAGGCTGCCGGCATTTATGAGGCCGATTTTGCCCCGGGATGGGCCTTGCCCGCCGGAGACTACCTGTACCGGTTATCGGCTTCCGGAAAGGTCATTTCGGGAAAATTAGTGATTACCAGATAGGGAAAAAGGAGTATTCCCCTAACTCCATCTGAACAAGGCTCTTTTCGTCTTCCGTGGGCGGAACTCAATAATTGGCGGGGGGTTTCTTATTAGTGTGTATTTTTGCCGCAGGGATATCATCTCCCTGAAGGCAAAACATGTGATTGTGTCATTCTTTCCCTGATGCTGATCGTGTAGAAAGTAATGCCCGAAATGATGTTACGGGGTGTAACTTCGCATGTATTAAAGCGTTGTTCTATTTTAAAGACCTTTTCTGCTTTTTAACGATACCTATGAATCGCCAAACGAAACGTTTCAGCCTCATTGTTTTCTCACTCATCTCGCTTTGCCTTGGGATGGGAACAAGGTCGGCGCTTGCCCAGGGGAATATTCGTATCGTTCATACGCAAGAGCATGAATCCAGAGCTGACGCTCCTTACCTCGGAAGAGATCTGTGGTTTGCAATTCCACAGAATGCCGATCCGAACGATCACTCGCAAAAGTATTTCAATATCTACGTAAACTCTCCTCGCAACACGACTGTAAATTTTCAGGTTGCCGGCGGACCGATCATCAAGAAACCTGTAACCGCAGGAAAGGTCACGATCTTCACCAGCCCCACTCCGAAATTTCCGAATGGCGATATTTCCGTGAGCACGGAAATCACTTCAAGCGGTGTCGTAGAAACGAAATCTGTTCACATCTGGTCGGATAATGCCGATATTGCAGTGTACTTCCTCTCTCGCGTTCCATATACAACGGATGGAATGTATGTTGTGCCTTCGACGGGCTGGGGAAAAGAATATGTCGTAGGAGCATATTCATCGCTTCTCGTCTCGCAGAATCTTGCAGATTATCCTTCGGAGTTCGTCGTCGTCGCAAATCAGAATAATACGATCGTCACGATCGTGCCGAGCTACGATCTTCGCAGAGATGGTTTTCCGAATGTGATCCAGCATCCGAAAGGTGTTCCGTTCACACAGAACCTGAATAAAGGTGAGTGCGTGCAGTATCAGGCAACCGGCGCTCAGACGGGCGAAGAAGATGTAACCGGTACCATCATTACATCGAATAATCCTGTTGGAGTCATCGGCGCTTCAGTATGCCCGTTCATTCGTCCGGATGAGCCTTCATGCGATTATATCCTCGATATGCTTCAACCGGTACGCACCTGGTCAAGCACCTATTACACCTGTCCGTTCGCCGGAAGAAAATATGGCGGTGACGGCTTCTTGATGATAGCAACGGCAAATCAGACAATTTATCGAAATGGCTCAGCTGTTGCAACTCTGAATAAATACGGATACCTCTTTCTCTATGACGATACGCCGACTCCGCTGGCACAATGGACGAGCACCGCACCGTTCATGCTCGTGCAGTACGTTTGCAGTTCGACGCACGATGCACCGAATGTCGGCAATAGAAACCAGGGCGATCCGGCAATGGTCGTGATCAATCCGGCCGATCAGTTCAGCAAGAAAGTATATTTCCAGACTCCGACGATCGATCCGGCAAGCGGACAAACCGATTTTACGAACTATATCAATATTCTCTTACCTGCCAACCACGAAGGCGCAACAACGTTTGACGGTAAGCCGATCGGCGGCGCATTACCGGTAAAGCTGAAACAGAAATTCGGTATCCCCAATACTTCGTGGGAAGCATTCCGTCTAACTTTCGATCCTGGTTCGGGACAAGGCACGCACGTCGTTGCGTCCGATACGGGTGTTGGCGTATACATCTATGGCTACGGAACGGACGATTCCTATGCATGGGCAGGAGCGCTCGGAACAAAGACTCCGAATGATCCTGACACCATTCCTCCTGTGGCTATTGCCGATGGGCCATGCTTCTGCGCTCACGTGCGCATCTATGATACCGGTCCGGGACAATCGAAGCTTTCGTCGTTCATTCTCGACTCCTCGTATAATATGGCCTTCTATCCCGATCCAAATTTCGTGCCGGGAGCAGGTATGGATAGCTCGTATTATGATATGTGTGTCATCGATAGTTCGCTTGAAGCCTATCTCGGAGTTTCAATCTACGATATTGCCGGAAATCGTACGACGGTTTTCAGCGTCTACAAACCGCAATTCGTCACGTTTACACCGGATCCTCTGAACTTCGGAAGCGTAAATGTCGGAAACACGGCATTCCGCTATGATACGATCTGTAACTCGGGCTTAAGCCCTTTCCATTTCAAAGGCGCGAATCTTAAACTTTCGAACGGGCAGATCAGCGATAACCTCGGATTCAGCATCGATAGCACCGGTGCAGATGGCGATATTCCTGTCGGCGGCTGCAGAGTTGTAAAGATCAAATTCAAATCGATCTTCCCGCCAACGGTAAAGGATACGATGACGATTGCCGATGAATGCGTGAAGATCCCATGCCCGATCATTGGTAACGGCGGACTTCCGGATTTCGACGTGCCGGATTATTCCTTCGATTGCACGACGCTCAGCGCGAACAGGCCGAGCATCAATTATTTCGTGACCAATCCTTCGGGAATCGATATTCAGATCGATTCAGTCTGGCTTGACGATATTATCAATTTTGCATTTAATAAACCGCCGAACGTATTACCCTTCATGGTTCCGAATTCGAACACAGCTTCGGGACAGGCACAGATCATTGTTAATTTCAATCCGCAATCATTAGGATTGATCACGACGACGATCCATGTCAAAGCGAAAGGTGGAGCGGTAAAGACTGCGAAAGTGAGCGGATACGGATGTATGCCCGATCTCACAGCGCCGATCGGAACAGCAACGGCCGTCTGTGGAAATCCGGTGAATTTCAAAATTGCCGTTCATAACATCGGCACATACTACGATTCGATTATCTCCGTCAGAGCTGGATCCGTTGTGCCTCCGGGATTCTCCTTCATCAAACTCTATGATAAGGATGATAATCCTCTAACACTTCCGAACGTCGTTGATTCGGGCGAGATCATTTATGCGACGGTAGATTATAATCCGCCTCCGAAAGCATGCGGACAGTTCAGCGATACGATCATCATCATCGGATACGATCCCGAGACGAAGAAACAAGTTGTCGCTGCTACAACGGTCGTAACTGCGACGGTTATCTATTCCGAAGCGACCGTGACTCGCGATAACGTCGATTATGGAAATCTTCCGTTTGGCGGCGCGAAAGTTCAGGATTACTTCGAAGTCTGTAACAGCGGCTGCGATCCTATGACGATTAGCGATGTGCCGCAGCTATCCTCTCCGACTCCTACTGGATTCACGCCGGCCAATGTCATGAAAGTAGGCGGTGTTGTAAAGACACTTCCCATCACTCTGGCAGCAGGCGAGTGCCTTGATGTTTATGTTGACTTCAATCCGGCATTCAGCAATGTCAGCAATCAGACCGATTCGTTCGGAGTTGTTAGCAATGCATGCAACGGAAACCAGGTTGCCCATTTCGCGGCAGCAGTGAGCACAGGTCCGCCTAACGTTCAAGGATTCAACCATCCGCCGCTCTTTAGCTGCGATGTGACGACCGATTCTGTCAGCTTGAAGAATCCAAATGGCTCAACAACGGAGACGATCACAGCTGTATCGATCGATGGTCCGGATAAAGCCAATTTCTCAAGCGTTGCAGCTGTTCCGATCGTAATCCAGCCGAATGCAACGGCGCGAATTCCGATACTCTTCACGCCGTCGCAAACACCAGGGCAGACGACCTATACTGCTATCGTTATTTTGAATGTTACCGATGGGGCAGGAAGCACGGCGATTGACACGGCGAAGATATCGGCGATCGGACAAGGTGTCGATATTACGGTCACATCGAAATTCGCGACTCCGTCGTCGGAGCCGGGATTTGCAGTAAGTCTGCCGATCCAGATCGCCGTGGATAAGCATGGACTAACGACTCCGCTCACCGACATCGATATTACAGAGCTCGATTTGACGTATGTCTATGACATGAACATCCTCGATATCCTGAAGAATGATATCGTCGGTGCGGTGAAAGTTAATGTCGCCGGATGGTCAGTTGATGGACCCAATTCGAGTATCAATGCTGCGACGAGCACTCTCCAACTGCACTTAGTTGGAACCTCGCCGTTGAAGGATGCCGATATCGCTCAACCGATCGCATCTATCTCATTCATGCCTTCAGTACCGAAGGCAGGAAGTGTGACGGATGTAGCGCTTTCTGCATCGAACTTCATCAATAGTTCGAAGCAGCCGGTTCCGAATTGCACTGCCGTGCAGCGGCTTGATTCGGCATTCACGCTGATCTATGCCTGCGGTGATTCTACGCTGCAAAAGTTTATGAACGGCCAGAATGTTGCCTTGAAGGCATTGCCGGTCAATCCGAACCCCGTCGGATCTTCTACCGGAAATGTGCTCAGCTTCAAGTACGCAGCCAGAAGCGCAGGCGTGATCTCGCTTGCGATCTATGATGAGCTTGGAAAAGAAGTTGCCCGTCCGATCGATAATCAGGATCTGCCGGCCGGCTCTTTTGAGGTGCGATATAATACTTCCCGTCTCTCCGAGGGAACGTATGTTTACCGCTATTCGCTTAATAATAAGAGCGTCACGAGCGGAAGATTTGTAATTCAGAAATAAGGACGGCGATTTCCACACTGCACAAGGGTTGGGTCGTGTGCAGAACAGTCGCAGTTTGGTTGGTGTATGTTATGCGAATTTGAATTAAGGAGATCACTATGAAAAAAATTGGAAGTGTCAATCCGTGGAAAGCCCTTTCCCTGGCTTTCCTTATTATATCTGTGTTTAGTATTGGAGCGAGCGGTATCCATGCGCAATCCGCTCGGATCGTCCATACGATCAAGAAATTGCAGAAGGACCCGGGATCTTTCCTCGGGCGAGACTTGTGGTTTACCATGTGCCAGAATTATGACCAGCAAGGCGGAAAATATTATGAGTTATTTGTAACAAGTCCGAACAATACCACTGTTAACATTCAGGTGACGGGCGGCTCAACTTCCCGCTACCCTATTACTGCCGGACAAGTTCTCAATTTCTTCGTACCGCTTGCCTGGGAAGTAACGACGAGTGGCGAAGTGGAGCAGAAGGCCATTCGTGTATGGTCCAACGATGCCGATCTTACCGCGTACTTGTTGTCACGCAATCCTGCGACGAGCGACGGTATGTACATCATACCGACTATCGGATGGGGAACAGAATATGTTGTTGCGGCTTACGAATCTCTGTTCGAAGGCTATGGCAGTTTTGTCTATGACTATCCCTCGGAGTTCAGCATCGTTGCGAATCAGAATAACACGATCTGTAATATCACGCCGAATTGCGATATTCGCATGACAAACGGCAAGCCTGTCCGGAAAGCTCACGTGCCATTTACGGAAGTCTTGAATCGTGGAGAGTGTATTCAATATAAAGTAACTCTTGCGACAAATGCAGACGATTTTGATGTTACCGGTACGGTCGTCACGAGCAACTATCCGGTCGGAATCGTCGGAGCTTCGCAATGCCCGAACATACCTCCGGAATTTCCCTATTGCGATCATATTTGTGACATGATTCCGCCTGTCCGTACGTGGGCGCAAACATATCAGACTGTTCCGTTCGCTCATCGTTTCGGCGGTGACACCTATGTTGTGATCAGCAGCAAGCCAGGACAGACTGTTAAGCGTAACGGAAATGTCTATTGTGTCCTAGATAACAAGTATCAATCGTATTTCCGCGCCGATATCACGGATGCTTCACAATGGACAAGCGATGCTCCGTTCCTTCTTGCACAATACATCAATAGCACGACGTGGCCCGATCTTGCCGGACCGAATAATAACGGTGTTGGCGATCCAGCAATGGTTGTCGTGAACTCCGTCGAGCAGTATGTGCCTCACATTATTTTCTCAACGCCGAATATCACCAACGGCGGATTCCAGAATTTCGTGAACGTCATGGTCAATAACGACGCCAAGCTTACGACGACGTTCGATGGCCAGCCAATAGCCAGTTTCCGGGGCTCAACGCAGTTGCCGGTTCCTGGCTCGAATTACACGGCATTTAGAATTTCATCTGTCTCTCCGGGAAAACATACCGTCGATAGCGATTCCGGTACGGGAGTCTATGTCTATGGCTATGGAAATTACGATTCCTACGCCTGGAGCGCAGCGCTGGGTATTAAGACCTATAACGACCCGGATACGATTCCTCCTGTTGCGATCACTTCCGGTGACTGTTTCGATGCTCTGGTAACGGTAACGGATAACCACAAAGTCCCTCCGGCTTCGAAGATCGCTTCGATGAAACTCGATTCGATCTATAATATGGCATACAATCCAGATCCGAATTATGAGGAGGGTGTCGCCACCGATAGCACATATTACCTGATGAATGTTATCGATAGTTCGAAAGAGGCCATCCTCATTATCGAGATCCACGATTATGCAGGGAATCGAACCATCGTCACAAGTACATATGCTCCGCAAATTGCAACGCTAACGCCGTCACTTAATAATTTCGGATCCGGCAATGTCGGTTCGACGACGTGCAAGTATTTTACCGTCACCAATACAGGGAAGACGGTCTTCAAATGGCAATCGATCCGATTACTTAAGGGTAACGTTGGATTTGTCGATAGTATCGGCAATAACGATCCGATTCCTGTGGGAGGATCGCGACTAGTACGAGTGTGCTTCACTCCGGCATCTCCGGCATTCCAAAGCGACACCTTAGAAGTATTCGATGGCTGCCAGAAGATACGTGCTTTGGTCATCGGCACCGGTGGTGCGCCTGACTTCACTGCCATCGGTGAGGATTTCCAATGCCAGCTCGCCGGAAGCACGACTAAACTTGCCGAATCCTCGGTCAACAATTCCTCGAAGAGCTTGGTCACGATCGATAGCATCTGGCTCGATAGCTATGCGAATTTCGGATTCGATCCGACAAAGCCGGCAGGAAATGTCCTTCCGTTCAATATTCCGCCGAATGGCCAGCATCCGATCGAATTCACTTTCTCGCCAGGCAAAGTTGGATCGTATAAGACAACAGCCCATTTCCGAAGCGTGCAGATCGGCGAGAGAACTGCCGATATCATAGGCTGTGCTGTATCTCCGGGAGCGCACATCTCCAAGGATACGACAAAAATCTCCGATTGTGCAACGGCAGTACCGTTTGTATTTACGATCAGGGATACCGGTAACTATAAGATGACGATCACGAAGGTCATCGTTGCCGGAGATCCGCAGTTTGACCCCGCGCCGACTTCGTATACAACCTTAACCGGGTCTCCGCTCCAGCTTCCGATCCAACTCGATCCGTCGGGCGAGGGTGCGTTCCTAGCGTACCTGAATTTTATTCCGGCTCCGAAGTCATCGGGGATATTCTCTGCGAAAGTCTTCGCAGTCGGACCCGATGCCGTCACCGGCAAGGAGGATACGACGAATTTTGTAACTGCAACGGTGCAGGCAATCTATCGAGAGTTGTCAGCGACAAAACCGACGATTACGATGGCACCGGTACCGTTCGGCAGTCCAGCGAAGACCGATGTACTGACATACTGCAATCAGTATGATGACCCTGTGACGCTACAAAATGTATTCCCGGTCCCGGGTGCATACAACTTCGCATTCAGCATCGTCCAGTATTCCGTTGGCGGAGTGGCAAAGACGTTGCCGATCACTCTGAATAAGGGTGAATGCGTAGATGTGACCGTGCAGTTCAATCCTTCGGTCTCGCCGGATTCGGTGCAGACTCAGAACTACTCGATCGTTAGCAATGCATGCGGCTTTTTGGCGGCTTCCACTGCGCAGGCAGGGGTAACACTCGGACCGCCGACCATACAGCCGCTTACTTTGCCAACCATCCTATCCTGTGATACAAAGACAGGTAATGTTCCGGTGACGAATTCAAACCCGGCCATCAGTCCGGCGATGACGATCACGAACGTGACCTTCCAAGGACCGAATCAGGCAAACTTCAGCACGAATCTGGCGCCGCTGACGCGGGTATCCGGAGGAAGCACGGTGCAGATCCCTGTGACATTTACACCGACTCCTTCGCCGGGAGGCCCTGCTCCGACATCATATTCGACGAATATCGTCGTCACGATGACGGATGCTTCGGGTAATGTGGTCACGCTCACTGCTCCGATTAATGCAAGCGCGAATGGAATGAGCGCAGTAGTTTCATCGAACTTCGCCATTCGCTCTGCACAGGCAGATGAAAAAACGATTCTTGTGCTTCCGATCGATGTCGCCTTCACCCGTAATGGATTGGCAGATCAGATCGACGCATTCGGAATCACGAAGATCAGGCTTGTATATAAGTACAATACGGATATTCTTGAGCCGGTTGGCGGGGCCAATGTTGCCAACAGCGTATTCGCTTTGCCTTCTGGTTGGACAGTTGATCCGGCATCTGCACTTGATAATACTGCCGGGACTCTGACGATCATCTTAACCGGACCGGCGCTTACAGACGCGCAAGCTTCGGCAGGTTCGATCGGAGAAGTACATTTCTATCCGACTCTGACTCAGGTCGGAAGCAAGGCTACGACCGTCTCGCTTACCGCAAGTGATTTCCTGACAGCAAGCGGAGCGCCCGTTGGAAACTGTCTTGCAATATCGCAGCAGGGTACGGATTTCTCGCTCGTCTATTCGTGCGGCGATTCGACTCTTGCATACTTCCTGAAGAATGGCAAGGCACCTTCGATGATCAAACCGATCAATCCGAATCCGGTTTCATCTTCGAATGGCGGTATTGTGAACTTCCAGTATGTGACCAAGCATGAAGGCATGGTATCTTTGGTTATTTTTGATGAATTGGGCAAAGAAGTGGCTCGCGTCGTCAACAACCAGTACCATCCGGCCGGAACATACGAAGTACGCTACGATGCTTCGAAATTGGCAAGTGGATCGTATATTTATCGATTCCAACTGGATAATCAGCGTGCCCTAAGCGGCAGGATGGTTGTTAGCAACTAATTGATTTTACTGAAATTGGCCATGCTCTGTATTCTTGGGTAGTCCCGGAATTCCGGCCGGAATGCAGAGTGTGGCACATTTTTCTCTTACATCAGTACGGGGTATAAAGACGAAAATTCGCCGAGGCAGATAAAAAAAGATGTATATTTGACTTTTGGCGATTGTCACAGCACCAGAAAATTTTTATAACACACACAATCTCTAATAATCTCTTTTGCACATGCAGGACAGTATGAAACAATATCTTCTTTCGCTTTTTATCATTGGCGCCTTTCTCTTCGGTGCAGGCTCACTATCTGCACAAACAGGTGACGTTCTTAATCCCAGCGAAGGTACCGGTTTCCTTATCGGACCTGTCGGCGGAATCAACCTCGTCAGTTACAAAACGAATTCATTCCCTATCCTGAGCTCCGAGCCTACGTGTTTTACGGCTCAGAATGGATCGGATATCGCTCCGTTCTTCGGACTCACGGCAGAATTCCCGCTTTCTGCTTCCATGCAGAGCTTCATCATTGTCGAAGGACTCTATGATTCCAAATCTTCGAAATTCACGGCAACCAACAGCACTCGAACCGGCATTCCGACAAAGGTTAACGGTAACGTTGCTCCCGGTGATATTACGACAAGCGAGACTGCAACGCTAACTTACTTCACGATCAATCCCGGTTATAAATACAATTTTACCGAAGGCCCTTCACCTGTCGGCCCCGGCGTCCAGCTTTGCATTAGCGTTGGATTCAAATTGGCCAGTTCGCTGAACAAGACGGTTACCGTATCGGCTGCAGATCCAAATGGCACAAATGGCGCCTTGCTTTCATCCACGCAAAGCCATTCCGATCCTGTAACGGGAGTACAAGGAATCCGCATCGGTATCCGCGGACAGTTCGACTACGACATTCCGCTCAGCCCCGCCTGGATCGCAACTCCGATGGTCGGATACGATCTGCCGTTTACGAAGGTCGATAATACAGATAAATCCTGGAGCGCCTCTTCGGCTTACGGAGGAATTGCCCTTCGCTACTTTATCGGCAAGTAAGTATTTTTTAGTATAAGACACTTCTTTGAAAAAGCTCTCGTTTGAATACGGGAGCTTTTTTTGTTATGGCATGGCCGAGAGCCATGCCCTCAAATAATCGTCAATAAATCCAGTCCAGCATGAATACATGGAAAAGAGTCGGTGAATTGGGTCAAAGCCTGTGGTATGATAACATCGGGCGCTCGTTTATGACTGGCGGCGGATTGCAGGAAATGGTCGCAGATCTCGGCTTAAAAGGCGTAACCTCGAACCCTTCCATTTTCGAGAAATCTATTTCGAACGGGAAAGAATATGACGATGACATTCGTGCCTTGATCGATGCAGGAAAAACAGTTGGCGAGATCTACGAAAAGCTTACGACCGATGACGTTCGGCTCGCTGCAGATATTCTCTATGATACATACGTTGCGACTCGCGGCGAAGATGGATATGTCAGTATCGAAGTTGATCCGACGATGGCTCACAATACGGAAGAGACGATCCGTGAAGCAAAGCATCTCTGGCAGATCGTCGATCGTCCGAATGTGATGATCAAAATTCCCGGCACTCCGATGGGGCTTGCGGCGATCCGGAAGACGATCAGCGAAGGGATCAACGTGAATGTCACTCTTCTCTTTGGAATTGAGAATTATACGAATGTCGCCCATGCATATATCGATGGATTAAGGGATCGGGTAAAGGCAGGCGGAGATATTTCGGGAATTCGCAGTGTCGCGAGTTTTTTCCTCTCGCGTGTCGATACCAATGTCGATAAGCTCCTGACTTCGAAGGAGAAGAAGTACCACGATCTTCTCGGGAAGGCAGCCAATGCCAATGCGAAGCTTGCCTACGAGCGGTTCAAAGAAATATTTTACGGGAAAGATTTTGAGGATATTCGGAATGCCGGCGGACACGTCCAGCGCTGCCTCTGGGCAAGCGTCAGTACAAAGAATCCGGCGTATAGTGATGTGCTCTATATCGAACCTCTTATCGGTAGCGAAACGGTGACGACCGTTCCGGATGATACGCTGAAGGCCTTTGCCGATCATGGCGTCGCAGCAGATACACTCTCATCCGGATTGGATGATGCTCATCGGACGATCAACCAACTGCGCTCGATCGGTATCGATACGGAGAAGGTAGCCGAAGAGCTGCAGATCGATGGAGTCCAGAAATTTGAAGAAGCATTTCATAAATTGTTAGGCATTTTGGAAGCAAAACGTAAACAAGTTGCCGAAGCAGTTGCATAGATTTCTACAAATTATTCAAGGGGATGGAAGCGCTCCGTCCTAATAAATATTTTTCTATTTGCCGCGTGCCAACATTACAAATTACTATTCCGGGATTTACCTATAGCGATCTCTACCACCCTTCAAAACTAGCAGAACTTCATTCGGTCTTTCTCTCCGAGCTTTCGAAGCGCGACTCAGCGCTTCACGCCCGCTGGGTAACCTATGCATCGAGCGGCGGAGTAGGATACACTCCGATCGAAATATCGCAGATCCTGGTCGATTTGGCTCCGCACGTCGGAAGCTTTGTGGCGAAGCTTTTCGGCATCGAGAAAAGCCGTCAGGCCGGATTGGATCTTGCCGCTCGTGAGAAAATTATTTTCAAATTCAAACTGGAGATCTTGCAGCGTAATGCGCTGAAGAAATATCCGAATATTGAAAAATGTATCGAAGTCGCTCCTCTTAATGAGCTGAAGGAATACTATCTTAAGACGCTGAAGACCAATTTCGCGGATAATTTCATTTCCTATGACGATGAGCTTGCCACAGCATTGATGGCTGAAACTCTCATCGAGTATCAGAAGACCGGCAGCGCAGAACTTGCATCCTTGGGCGATCGTCCGGTCGAGAAATTCCTGGCCTTCTGTGCAGCAAGGCATCTTGATGAAAAGCTTCATGCCGATGTGAAACATTGGGCAAGCTACAAGCTTCCGAAAACATTGGACTATTCGCATTTGGTCGAAATCATTCATCCCGATGAATTATTGAAAGAAAAGATCGTCGGGCCCGAAGATGAATACCGCAGACGTGACGGATTTGCTCTTACCGATGAGAGAATGAATCCTCGTGAAGTCCGCGGCGAAACGGAGTATTGTATTTTCTGTCATGATCGGTCCAAGGATTCTTGTTCGAAAGGGCTTCATGAAAAGGACGGAGCTGTCAAGAAAAATCCTTTGGGCATAAAGCTTTCAGGCTGTCCGCTCGATGAGAAGATCTCGGAAATGCACTTAGTGCTCTCTGAAGGAGATGCGATAAGTGCGCTTGCCCTGATCATGCTCGATAATCCGATGTGTCCCGGTACAGGACACCGGATCTGCAATGATTGCATGAAAGGCTGCATCTACCAGAAGCAGACTCCTGTCAATATTCCGCAGGCCGAGACCGGAGCGCTTACCGATGTGCTTCGTATGCCGTGGGGAGTCGAGATCTACGGATTCCTCACACGCTGGAATCCGCTCAATATCCGTAGACCTTATGTCCTGCCATACAACGGAAAGAAAGTACTTGTTGTCGGTCTTGGACCAGCCGGTTATACGCTTTCACACTATCTTCTTAACGAAGGCTTTGGTGTTGCGGGAATTGACGGTCTGAAGATCGAACCGCTGAGCGAGGAGTTGACGGGCGCAGTGAGAGGCAGCGAGTGGATCGCTCCGAAGCCGATCGAACATTGGTCGGATATCTATTCCAAGTTGAACGAACGCACAATGGATGGCTTCGGCGGAGTTGCCGAATATGGTATCACCGTTCGTTGGGATAAGAATTTTCTCACGTTGATCTATCTCACTCTTGCCCGCCGGAATAATTTTGCGATCTATGGCGGCGTACGATTTGGCGGGACAATGACGATCGAAGATGCTTTCGACGGATACGGTTTCGATCATATCGCGATTGCCAGCGGCGCCGGAAAACCGACGATCGTACCGATGAAAAATAATTTGATTCGCGGCATTCGCAAGGCCAGTGATTTCCTCATGGCGCTTCAACTAACAGGCGCTGCAAAAAAGAGCACGATGGCAAATCTGCAAGTGCAGCTTCCGGCCGTCGTCATCGGCGGCGGATTAACCGCTATCGATACGGCAACCGAACTTGCAGCATATTATCCTGTTCAGGTAGAAAAAGTCCTGGAGCGACACGAACTTCTTGTCAAGGAATACGGCGAAGATCATTTCATGTCTCGCCTTAATCCGGAAGAGAAGCGCATTCACGATATTTTCTTAGATCATGGAAGGCAGATCCGTGCAGAACGTGAAAGAGCATTAGCTGCCGGCGAGAAGCCAAACTTTGTCCCTCTCGTTCGAAAATGGGGCGGCGTGACGCTCGTCTATCGCCGTTCACTTACGGAATCGCCTGCCTATCGTCTCAACCACGAAGAGATAGAAAAATCTCTTGAAGAAGGTATCTACTATGTCGAAAATATGTCGCCGACCGAGGCGCTAGCCGATGAACTCGGAGCAGTCCGCGCCCTTATTTTCGAGCGGCAGAAGGAGATCGATGGAAAGATGCGCGGCTCCGGAGAATTCGTGGAGTTTCCGGCAAAATCTGTCTGCGTTGCCGCCGGCACAAGTCCGAATACGATCTATGAGCGAGAATTCCCCGGCACATTCAAAAAAGATAAATGGAATAATTTCTTCCAGCCATTCCATCTCAATGGCGAGTTCAAAGAGACCGAAGAAGGCTTTTTCACGAGTTATTCGAAGGATGGAAAATACATTACCTTCTATGGCGATAATCATCCGCGCTATGCCGGCAATGTCGTCAAAGCGATGGCAAGTGCCCGCGACGGATATCCGCATGTGATCTATTCGGTGTTCAAGGATTCGAAAGTACGTCCGGTAAGCCCGATCGAACATTGGTATGAATTCAAGTCGAAACTCGATGAGGATTTGAAAGCACGAGTCGTTCGTGTCGATCGGCTAACGAAGACGATAGTTGAAGTGATCGTCAAAGCTCCGGCAGCAGCTCGGCATTTCCATCCCGGTCAGTTCTACCGGCTGCAGAATTATGAAAAGCTTGCGCCTCAAATACTCGGAACAACACTTTCGATGGAAGGTCTTGCTCTGACAGGAGCATGGGTCGATAAGGCGAAGGGACTGCTTTCGCTTATCGTACTGGAAATGGGATCGAGTTCGCGCCTGTGTGCAGCGCTGAAGCCCGGTGAGCCGGTTGTCGTGATGGGGCCGACAGGCACTCCGACGGAAATTCCGGAGAATGAAACTGTCCTTCTTGCAGGTGGCGGACTTGGTAATGCCGTGCTCTTTTCGATCGCGAAGGCGTTGAAGGAAAACAATAATCGGGTGATCTATTTCGCCGGCTATAAGGATGGCTCCGATCTATTCAAGCGTGAAGAGATCGAAGCATCGACGGACCAACTCATTTGGTCAACAGATACGGGAGCCGAAGTTAAGCCCAGCCGCAAACAAGACGCACATTTCCGTGGCAACATTATTCAGGCAATGCTTGCCTATCATAATGGAGAACTTGGTGTGAAGAGGACCTATCCATTTGGAACGGTCGATCGCATCATTGCAATCGGATCGGATCGGATGATGGCTGCCGTGAAAGCGGCACGACGGAAAGACGGAGTTCTGGGGGCGATCATGAAGGAAGGCCATGCTGCGATCGGTTCGATCAACAGCACCATGCAATGTATGATGAAAGAAGTCTGCGCGCAGTGCTTGCAGAAACATGTCGATCCCGTTACACAAGAGGAAACAGGATTTGTCTTCAGCTGCTTCAACCAGGATCAGGCACTCGATGTCGTCGATTTCAAGAATTTGAACGAGCGGCTCAAGATGAATTCGCTGGAAGAGAAATTATCATTAGCATATTTCGAACACCTGTTGAAGGTTCAACCGGTACAAATGATCTAACAATTGCATGAGAGAATACACCAGAAGTTTTCTTCTTCTAGCGGCGGGTATACTTACCCTTGGGTTGGGCGCAGGCTGCAAGAAATCCGATTCTGCTTCGCTTAACGGCTTAAAGCGCTATCCCTATGAGCGTTTGCACGTTACCTATGAGTATACCGGAGATGTGCGTGGCACGGAAGATCTCTATGTATCGGGGTACGGAAAGTACGAGGCTCGATATTCGAAACTGGATCTCTTAGCCGGTCAAACGATCCGCTCTGTCGATAATGCAGCTATCACGCGCATCGGTGAAACCTATTCAATAGATTTTACTCAGAACCGCGGCTCACACGATCATTCGTCATCAATAGATAGTCTCTACCATCTGAGCGAAAGCGATATCCCGTCGCCTCAGGAATATTTGGAATCAGAGATGAAGAAGAATTTTTTCAAGAAGGTCGGTACCGATATCATCGCCGGAAAACCCGCAACAAGGTGGCAGCAGATGGATGGAGATCTTATTGTCTGGGTGTGGAATAGTATCCTGCTCCGAAAAGAGATAAACTCCGCTGCAAACACCTTGGATATGACGGTGAAAAATATTGACTCACTCTGGACCGTCGATACCACAAAGTTTGCCATTCCACCGGGCGTAACGATCACACAAGCAGTTCACACACCCAATGCGCCCTCTCCAAATTAAGCAAGATCCTGTTGCCAAAGAACTCCGCATAACCTGGGATGATGGCCATGTTTCGGTTTTGCCGATCAAGCTGCTCAGAGATGAATGTCCATGTGCCGGCTGCAAAGGGGAAGTTCTTTTTGGTAAAGTCTATAAACCTGCACCGCTTTCGGTATTCCAGGAAGGAATGTATGAACTTGTCAGTCTGACGGCAGTGGGCCAATACGCGATCCAAGCCGTCTGGAAGGATGGGCACGATACAGGAATCTATTCTTGGGAGTATCTCAGGGCTTTGGAGCAAGCGGTAAAGTGATGAGAGATTCGCTCCGCTGTCAGATCTGCCGGACATATTGCTGAAACCTTATACTATGGCATCAGGTTTTTCTCCTTTCAATTTTATTCTTACTATTTTTCAAAAACTATGCGCAATTTCCTACTAGCATTCTTTTTTGTTGCCGGAGTTTTCGTTGCCCGGGGCGAGAGCCAGATGAAGATGACGAAAGTCACCGATGGCCCGCCTTATACCGGTGCAGCAGTCGATAAATACTGCTCCAATCCGAAGAAACTTCTCGTCATCGAGACGAAGCAGGGCACGATGAAGATCCAGCTTTTCGATAAGGTTGCTCCGCACCATGTTGCACAGATCACGAAACTTGCTCTCGAAGGGAAGTATGATGGCTGTACATTCCATCGTTGCATCAAAGGCTTCATGATCCAGGGCGGCGATCCGAACTCGAAGGATGACGATCTCTCGAATGATGGTACCGGCGGAATGGGTGATAGGTTGAATGCCGAGTTCAACGAAGTCCCGCATGTTCGCGGCATCTGCTCTATGGCACGCACCAACGATCCGAATTCGGCTACCAGTCAGTTCTTCATTTGCGATGGAACGGCATCAAGTTTAGATCACCAGTATACCGTCTGGGGCCAGCTCGTTGAAGGCTATAACGTACTTGATAAGATCGAAGATCTTCCGCGCGTTCAGGGCGATAATCCGGGCAAGGCCTCTCAGATGACGAAGGTCTACATTCAGGAGCCGAAAGCAAAAGCAACGAAGGCGAAAGCGAAGAAGAAAGCAAAAAAGAAGAAATAATCTTCGGCACGCAAGATTCCATCATGAAGAAGATCTTTTCGAGAGGCTGCCTTTTTTTACTGCTTCTGGCAAATGTTCATTGTGCCAGCGGTCCTAAAACGATGGGCGCTCCCTATGCAGGAGCCGTGCTCGATAAATATTGTTCGGATCCTCATCGGCTTTTGGTGATCGATACGAAGCAAGGCACAATGAAGATCCAGCTTTTCGACAAAGTCGCCCCGCACCATGTCGCACAGATCATGAAGCTTGTGCAAGATGGGAAGTATGACGGAACAACATTCCATCGCGTCAAGGCTGGTTCTCTCATTCAGGGAGGAGATCCTAATTCTAAGGATGATGATCTTAGCAATGATGGACTGGGCGGAATGGGGGACAGGCTCAATGCCGAATTCAACGACGGAGAATTTTTTCGCGGAGTCTGCGGAATGGCCTTGGGCAGCGATGTCAATTCTGCATCCAGCCAGTTCTTTATATGCGTGAAGGATCATTCGGATTGGGATCACCACTATACCGTTTGGGGCCAGGTTATCGAAGGATACGCAACGCTCGATAGCATTGCATCTTTGGCGGCAACCGGAAAATATCCGAAAGCCAGTGATGGATCGGTTAATCCGGGAAAAGATGCCGTCATGACGAAATTATACATTGAAGAACAGAAGTGATTCTGTTCGGAGCGGATTACATTACAACAGCAAATGAGCAAAACAACAAACGACATTCCGTATTCAGGATCAGAGCTTGATACCTATACTTCGAATCCCCAGAAGCTTCTGGTCATCGAAACGAAACTCGGAACGATGAAGCTTCAGCTCTTCGACAAGATCGCGCCCAAGCATGTTGAGCAGATCACCCGTTTGGCGACCGAGAAATTCTACGATGGCTGCACCTTTCATCGTTGCATTAAAGATTTCATGATCCAGGGAGGCGATCCGAATTCGAAAGATGATAATCTGGATAACGATGGCATTGGAGGCGCTGAGAAAAATATACCGGCGGAGTTCAGTAAACTTCACCATGCTCGAGGCATTGCTTCGATGGCACGATCCAGCAATCCGAATTCGGCATCCAGCCAATTTTTTATCTGCCACGCCGATGCCGGATTTCTCGATAAACAATATACTGTTTGGGGTCAGCTTACGGAAGGCTATGATGTCCTTGATAAGATCGAAGAACTGCCACATCTCAAAGGCGATAACCCTGGGAAAGCGGCGGAAATGACGAAAGTTTGGGTTTCGGAATAAACTTTCGCACTGAAACAACGCATATTTGGCCAAGGCCGCAACGATTTGTTGCGGCTTTTGTTATTTTTTTAAGGATTTTCGCAACATCCTGCTTTAGTATCGTGTCTTAGGTGAAACACCCATTACAATGCTTGTTCGTGTCATCGTCTTTCTGCTCCTTGCTTCCACTACAGCCTTCGCTCAGGTTGATGGCGTCGATGCATTGTTTACGAATGCATTGCAAGAAGAATTGTCCAAGCACGAAAATGGGTTGCATTTGTACCAACGGAGTGAAGTTTTTAGGAAGATGATACTCCGTCACGTAGCAGAAAAACTTCGGGCGAAAAAACCCGAGTATAATAACATCCCATTCGCGCAGCACCAATCGCAACGTGGAGTATTTTCCGGCGATCTCTCAAATGATTCATTCGGGCAGGAAGAAACTTCCGTTGCCATCAGTCGCAAGGATCCGAACAGGATTATCGTGGGCTCGAACGATGAAGCCGCGAATATCCGATCACTGCCGGTATTCTTAACAACGAACGGTGGCACGTCGTGGTATACGTCGCGGATGCCCATTCCACCTGCTCCATATTATGCATACTGCGATCCATTCCTGGCTGCAGATCAATATGGAGGTTTCTACTATGCTTTCCTGATCTTCAACGAGAAACTTTCGATGTCGAATATCATGGTAGCTCATTCCGCCGACGGAGCGGTCTGGACATACGGAGAACCCGTGATCTTTGGCAAAGGATCTTCGGCAAGTATGGAGGATAAGGAAAGTATTGCCGTAGATTTTGCAACGACGAGCGCAACGAACGGTAGAGTCTATGTATCCTGGATGCACTTCGATAGCGATCCATCGAAAGAAGGGCTGCAGCTGGCCTGGAGCGATAACCTCGGTCAGAACTGGAGCGCTCCGGTCAAGATCGATGACGGCTCGGGATTTTTCTCTCAAGTAAAAGTCGATAACAATGGCAATGTCTTTTATACGATGAGCGAATACCGCGGAGATGGTGCTCTTGCCGGACAGTACATGCTTATCTCTTATGATCACGGTGCGACGTTTGTTCGCCGCAAGATCGCAGATTACTTCAATTTTCCGATCAGTACAAAGTTTCAAGTCCCTACGCTAAAAGGATACAATGGTATTCAAGCCTTCCCGTATATTGCAATGGAGTATGATTCTCATCTTAGCACACTGCATGCAGTCTACGGAACGTATCAGAAATGGAATGATAGTGTCAGCTCTGCTTTACTTTATTATGTGAAGACAACCGATGAAGGGAAGTCCTGGTCCTATCCATATCCGATCGGATTTCAAGGTGATAGTGCAGCCCTCAAAACCGATCGCTTCATGCCGTGGATTGGAGTTGACGAAGGGAATGGAGATGTCCATATCATCTACTACTCTTCCGAAGATGATCCGAATAATCTTAAGGTTGAAGCATACCGTGCTATTATCCATAGCGAAGGCGGAGTCAGTTATTCGCGATTATCCGATTCACTTTTTAATCCGCTTCATGTGACTGATTACAACACCAATCCATTTATCGGCGATTATATCGGCTGCCAGATTTCAGGCTCGACATATGTCTACACGTGGACAGAGGATCGGAAAGGATACTCCGATGGGGAAATCTATGCCTATGTTACGAATCCGAATGCCGGAGTCTCGGCCATCCATCAGGTCTCGGCAAATGCTTTGCGAATTCTTTCTACGTATCCGAATCCGGTTCGCGATGGAAAAATCAAACTTGGATTTGCTATTCCTACGGAAGGAAATGTTAGCATATCGCTGACATCTCTTAACGGCTCGTCGGTCACATTTCTCTTTGCCGATCATCTTGCCCAGGGCACGTATGAAAAAGAGATCGATTTGGGACTGGTATCAAGCGGCGAATATATTATTTCTCTTGATGTTGGAAATCAATCGACGCAGAAGCAGATCGTCGTGATCCATTAGCGAAAGTCAATCGGATGATCGCTCTCACGTAAAACCATAGCACCCATGCATTTTTTCATTCTTTCGATATCCGGCATCACCTATATTTATTGGGCCTCGCTCTACATGCACCTCTTCGGAGCAGTTGCCTGGCTGGGGGGGATTTTGTTTCTTACCGGCGTTACTCGTCCCATCTTTGAGTATTACGGAGCGGATGCATTCGATCTTGCGCATCGCATCAAGGTGAGGTTTCTTGGATTTACGTGGATGCTCGTTTGGACAGTTCTTGTTACAGGTGTTATTGTCCTGCTGTGGTCGACGAAGTTTATTTTCTTTGATTTTTCTTCCCTATGGTTAGTGCTGGCGCATGTGAAGATACTCTTGTTTCTCATTCTGGCTTTACTCAGCCTGATGTTGCGCGCAAGCTATAAGGAGATCGAAGCAGCTCGAAGCGAAAAGGAAGGAAGTGAAGACCTCTCTCCCCGCGAGATCATAATGTGGCGAGTACGAATGATCGAGCAGTTCGAAGTCTGGACGGCCATCGTTATATTACTGGTTGTGAGCTTGATGCAAGTATACTAACCGATGATGAAGAAAACACATTCTCTGCTTCCACGCTGGATCACCCGCCACAAGGAAGTCGTCGCGAAAACCCGGATATTCAACCTTGAGCGAACGAAGCGCGACGAAGAGGGGACGCAGAAGTCGGGTGAGTTCTACGTGCTCCATGCTGCCGATTGGATCAATGTTATTGCTCTTACACCGACGAAGGAAGTAGTTCTCGTTGAGCAATTCCGGCACGGCTCCGAGGATTTCGAACTGGAAATTGTCGGAGGATTGGTTGATGGCGATGAGACGCCGAAAGACGCAGCAATTCGCGAGCTTCGTGAAGAGACAGGCTATGTGCCGACTGAGAGCAGTGAAGTCACAATGATCGGAAAAGTCCTTCCGAATCCTGCCTTCCTGAACAATTCGTGTTATACGTATCTCGTAACCGATGTCAAGAAGGAGGCCGAGCAGCAATTCGATGCTCATGAGAACATCGTTACGAGGCTTGAGCCACTCGCGAAGATCGACGGCCTTATTCGCACGGGGCATATTACGCACTCCCTCGTCATAGCGGCCTTTATGTGGTTGAAGCTTCGCGACGGGAAATAGATATTCATTCTGCTTCAATTTTCAATTGGCGCTTCAAGTCGGGACTCCCTTTCCCCTATTTATCGTTATAGACAGGCTCACGATTATAAAGGAAACATCGGATATTAATGGGGAAAATCATTGCGATTGCCAATCAAAAAGGCGGAGTCGGTAAGACGACGACGGCGGTAAATTTGGCGGCATCGCTTGCCTTAGCTGGATTTCGAACACTTTTAGTCGATATTGATGCGCAGGCAAATGCAACAAGCGGGCTGGGTATCGATCCGAAATCGCTTTCGAAGACGATCTACGAAGTGCTTGTCGGTACACTGAAGGCCCTAGATGCCATCATCGAAACAAAAGTCCCTCGTTTATTCCTGCTTCCATCGCATATTAATCTTGTTGGAGCCGAGATCGAACTTATCGATGTCACCGATCGCGAGCGGGCAATGAAACGAGCCTTGCAACCAATAAAATCGAACTATGATTATATCCTGATCGATTGCCCGCCATCGCTCAGCCTGCTCACCTTGAATGCACTTTCGGCTAGCGATAGCGTTCTTATTCCCGTTCAGTGTGAGTATTACGCTCTGGAAGGGCTGGGGCAGTTGTTGAACACGATCAATATCGTCAAAAAGCATTTGAATCCGGGTTTGGATATCGAAGGTGTCTTACTAACGATGTTCGATAGCCGCCTGCGCCTATCCAATCAAGTTGTCGGCGAAGTGCAGCGATATTTCGATCAAAAGGTATTTACCACCGTGATCGCTCGGAATGTTCGATTATCCGAAGCGCCAAGCTTCGGACAGCCGGTGGTGATCTATGATGCATTCAGCACCGGAGCGAAGAATTATCTTGATCTATCGAAGGAAGTGATCGCGAGAAACCCGAAGATTGTGTTGAAATAGATCGGACGTTCCATCCGATGAAAAAAAAATGGAATATTCCACCCCCGGGATTGGCGTGAATGTCCATCCTGATAGAATGATGTTGTGCGATGTCAAAAAATAAATTCATATTAGGCAAAGGCCTCGGAGCGTTGATTCCGGGGGCAGATTCCTCGGCTTCCGAAGCCGAGAGGGAGATCACACGTTCGGCCGATCTCGGCGGAACGCTGCAAGCGACGGCATTCGTAAGCCTGAGCTTGATCGCTCCGAACCCGTTCCAGCCCAGAAAAGATTTTACGCCTGAGTCGCTCGGCGAACTTGTCGAGTCGATTCGCGAACACGGCATTATTCAGCCGGTAACACTTCGCAGCATAAGCGGCGGGAAGTATGAGCTTGTCTCCGGCGAACGCAGAGTACGCGCATCGCGTATCGCCGGACTGGAAGAGATCCCTGCCTTCGTCATCGAGGTGCCAAGTGATCGGAAGATGCTCGAACTTGCTATCGTTGAGAATGTTCAGCGCGAAGATCTGAATCCGATCGAGGAAGCCGAATCCTATCTCCGGCTAATTCAAGAATGCGGATTGCGCCAGGATGAAGTTGCTGAGAGAATCTCGAAAGATCGCACGACGGTATCGAACTTTCTCCGTTTGCTCAAGCTTCCGGAGGAGATACAGGAGTCGCTTCGCAAGGGCGAACTTGGCATGGGGCATGCAAAAGCGATTATGGCAATTCCCGACAGTGTTCATCAGATCGCCGTCTGGCGTTCGGCCATTGCTGATGGGTCATCGGTCCGGAAGTTGGAGGAATTGGCACGCAAGGCTGTCTCGGAAAGCCGCGTTACAAACGGCGACTCCCCTCGTAAGAAATCCGGCAGGCCGATGAAGCATCTCGAGCAGGGCGATGAGCAAATTGCCGAGATGATCCCGCTTGAAAACAGTCTCAAACAGAAACTCGTAACGCAGGTTCGGATCCGGCAGCGAACCGGAGAACAAGGTGAGATCGTGATCGAGTTTTACTCGGGCGATGATCTCGAAAGGATCAGTGAAATGTTGATGAATATCAGGGAAGAATAACGCACAACTATGACCATCTTAACTCCGAAGGCTCCGCAGCCAATAGGGCCATACTCACAGGCAATCCGTAACGGAGATATCCTCTTCTGTTCCGGACAGATCGCACTCGATCCCGTAAGCGGCGCTATGAAGAATGCTTCCATTGCAGAAGAAGCAAATCAGGTATTGGAAAATTTGCGCGAAGTCCTCCGTGAAGGAGGCTCGGACTTTCCTCAGGTTCTGAAGACGACGATCTTTCTCACCGATATGAACGATTTCACCGCGGTGAATGAAGTATACGGAAAAGCATTCGGAGATGCGAAGCCGGCACGCAGTACTATCGCAGTGAGCGCTTTGCCCAAAGGAGCTCGTGTCGAGATAGAATGTATCGCTCACGTGGGGTAAGTGCATGAGCAGGTATATTCTGATCATTGTTCTTACGATATTTCTGTCGGGAAGTTCGCAAGCGCAATTTCGTGATTCGGCAGAGAAGGTGAAGATCATCGAAGATACTTCAGGTTTTCACATGAAGAAATCGCCGACGCTTGCACTCATTCTCAGCGGAGTGCTTCCGGGTGCCGGGCAGGTGTACACAGGCGGTTGGTATAAGGCGCCATTTATCTTTGCAGGGATAGCCGGATGTCTCATCGGAGCAGCTATTCAGAATGGCAGGTATCTGGTGGATATCGATTCTGTCAATGCTCAACTTGCTCGAGGGGATACCTATCATGCCGGATTGTACACAAATGCACGGGAATTCTACCGTGATGATCGTGACAAGTTTTATATTTATGCGGCGCTTGTCTATATTGCAAATCTCTTAGATGCGTATATTTCCGCTCATTTATTTGACTTCGATGTTTCCGACCCGAACTCATCGGCGTATATCAGCGCTCCGCAATCCTCATCCGATCCTTGGCGCATTGGCATGCGCATGCGTTTTTAACTTCCTCCTTCTCCTATCTTCCTGCGCATCAAGCGGATCCAATTCTTTCGGTAACGATACGTACATCGGCTCTCTGCGAGTCGAGCGAACATTCGGTCACTTTACTTCCGGCCAGGCGATCAGTATCGATGCATTCGGAAATATTTATGTTGTTGATGGCGCAGCACCCGGAATCTACAAATTCAATTTCAAAGGCGATAGTCTTCATGCAGTCATCGCATTCGGGAAGGAGCATGACCAATTCGATGAACCTCTCGATATCGATGCCTCACTAACGAACGCCGTTGCCGTCGCCGATAGAAATAATCACCGCATCGAAATCTATTCGAAGGATCTTATCTGGCAGGCAGGTATTTCCGGACACGAAGAAGGCTCGAAGATACGATTCGGTTATCCGCTCGCTGTTCGGGCAGGATCAGCCGGAAATTTCTTTATCATTGATGGTGAGAATAAACGAGTGCTTAGCATCCAGCCGGCGAACGGCTCGCAACAGGTCATAACCACTTCCGGAACGGAGTCCGGAGTGGCGATGAATCCGAAGGCGCTTGCCTTGAACGGAAATGAATTCATCACCATTGCCGATGCAAATTCGAGTTCACTCAACACGTTCAACAATGCCTATCTTCTTCAGAGTCGAATTCGTTATGAAGGCGTGGCTGATATATCGCTTGCAAGTTCTGAAGATATGATCCTGGTGCTTTCTCGGGCGGAGAGTGCGATTCGCCTTTTCGATGCTGCGACTTTATCTTATAAGGGTTCTCTGCGCCTTCCAGCTGAAGTGAATCATCCTCTTGCGATTGGCGTATATAAAGGTGAGTATTTTATCCTGACGAAGGAGAACGTCGTCGTATGTTCGAAGGATTGATAGAAGAGAAGACACATCGCAGGCGGGTAAACAGGAGAGATGTTATGGCCCTCCTGGCTGAGGGCGAGGGGCTCCGTATCGAATTCAAAAGGCATTTCTCTTCACCGGAAAAGATTGCGAAAGAAATGATCGCTTTCGCCAACACAAAGGGCGGCACAATTCTCTTCGGAGTCGATGACGACGGCAGCGTCTTCGGTCTGCACAGCGAGAAATCCGAACTATCGGAGATCGAGCATGTCAGCAAATTCCTGTGCGATCCTCCCGTTGCGATAGCATGCGACGTCATTCCCTGGTCAGGGCATAAAGATATTATTGCCGTTACCGTTTTACCGAGCGAGAACCGCCCTCACACACTTGTAGAATATGATTCAAGCGGCAAGCGCGTTACCGATGGTCCGAAGACTGGTTTTGTACGCGTTAAGGATAAATCCATGCAAGCAAGCAAAGAGGTGATGAGCGTCATGCGCTCGCGGCGTTCTGATGCACCGCCGCTTCGTATTGCGATTGGATATAACGAGCGCGCACTATTCAAGTATCTTGAAGAACATGAAAGAATAACGGTTCAGGAATTTGCCGATCTCGTCAATATCTCACGTCGAAGAGCATCGAAGATCCTTGTCGATCTTGTCAGAGCAGGCACGGTGTTTTTACATACTGTCGAGACGGCAGAATATTTCTCTCTCGCGGAATGACCAAGAAACCGCGAGCTTAGAAATCAAACTTGCTTCCAACATCCAGTCCAACGGATTTCTTCAAATCCCGGACTTCGCGCGGCGTAAGAACTCTGGACTCTCCGCGTTTCATGCCGCGATGCGTGATGCCGGCGAACATGATACGGTCGAGCTTGCGCACGTCATATCCCGTCACTTCGAAGAGGCGTCGTACTTCGCGGTATTTTCCTTCTTTTAAGGTAAGATAAATATCTTTCGGATCGCGCTCGGCATAGGCAAGGTGAACGGCAGGGCTCGTGTCACCATCGCCGAGATCGATGCCTCCGGTCGCTATTCTTTGTGCATCTTCTTTCTTGAGCGGCTTATCGAGAGTGACATGATACTCTCTCTTGATCTCGTACTTTGGATGTGTGAGCCGCGCAGTGAGATCTCCATCGTTGGTTAGCAGCAGAACTCCGGTTGTATTCCTATCGAGTCGACCGACAGGATACACACGTTCATGCGTGCTGACATAATTCATGACCGTATTGCGATCGGTTTCATCCTTAACCGTCGTGATCGTATCTTTCGGCTTGTTCAGAAGCAAGTACACAAAGCGAGTCTTCATCGAGATCGTCTTCCCATCGACCGTCACCTGATCCTTGTTCGGATTGACCTGCACTCCAAGCTCACGAACGATCTTGCCGTTAACGGTTACTTTCCCGCGCGTGATCAGATCATCTGCTTTTCTGCGTGCCGTGATACCGGCTGAGGCAATGAATCGATTGAGCCTGACGGTTTCTTTTGCCGGAGCGCTCGTAGTGAGAACTTTATTCTTTAGTGCTGGACGAAGTGAGCGTGCTGGAGCCTCGGGACGTTCCTTCTTGATCTTGAATGCAAATGCATGGGGTTTTTCGCTGGAGCGGGCCGGACCCCTTCGCAGCGCCGGTCTTTCCTCTGAGCGTGAGAATGATCTCGTCGGCCTTGCTCCATCGCGCGAAGTGCGTGGCTTCGCTCCGGGACGACTTCCAAATCTTGCGGGGCCGCTTCGTGGTCTATCGGCACTTGCAGAAGATGCACTTCTGCGAACAGGGCGAAGTTCGGCTCCTGAAGTTGGTTCGGATAGGGTGAGTTTCTTTCTCGGACCGCTTGAGGAGGGGCGTCGAGGAGCGGAATCCTTTCCATGAAATCCGGCGCCCGGTCTGCGAACAGCAGGCCGTTTATTCTCCCTGCGCTCCGTTCGTGGAGATGAGTCCGATAACTTCAGCCTCTTCTTGGGCGTCTCGCTCTTGCTCTTCCTTGGCGACGGCGATGACTTCGTCAATGGTAACTGAATCTTCCTCTGTGCCATTTTGATCGACAAATTCGTTTGCTGCTTCTTCGAGTGTAGTTGCTTTTACCGATTCTTCTTTGAGTAGTTCTTCGATCTCTCGCGGCTTCGGCAAGTCGCGCATCGAACCCAATCCGAAATGGCGGAGGAAATCCTGCGTCGTTCCATAGAGGAGGGGCCTTCCGACCGATTCGGCGCGCCCGGTGATAGTGATGAGATTTTTTTCTAACAACGATTTGATCACTTCGTCGCAATTGACGCCGCGGATATTTTCAATATCCGATTTCGAAACGGGCTGCTTGTAGGCAATGATCGAAAGTGTTTCAAGTGCAGCTCCCGATAGCCTTCTGCGCGATCTATCCTTGTAGAGCCGCGAAACATACATTGCAACATCGGGCTTCGTTGCGAACTGGTAGCCTCCGGCGATCTCGATGATCCGGAATGTCCGGCCCGACTCTTCATAGAGCTCGTTCAGCATTCGGATCGCATCCTTAAGCACCGATAGCTCTAACGGATTCGCCTTCTTCCTCTTCGGCTGCTCGCTACCGAGCTCTCCGCCGGAAGCAGGATTCGGCTCGGAAAAAATGTCCGGTGTAGGCTCTGCCGCAGCCTTTATGGTCTGCTCGTCCAGAATAAGCGAACGAATATCTTGCGCAGAGAGCGGCTCATCGGTTGCGAAGACAAGTGCTTCGACGATGGATAAGAGCGATTCCGGATTTGTGTAGTCTAAACGCATGCAAAAAGAATTTCGCTGTGAGGGATAGCCCTCTTCAATCTACGGTTTGAACAAAATAATCTCATCAAATGCTTCATGCTGGCGCAAAGCCACAAGCTGGTTCCTCACCAGGTCCAGAAGCGCCACAAAGGTCACGACTAAGCGCAATCGGACAGGTGTCGAAAGCTCTTCGACCGAAGATGCATCGATGAAGTCGCTGAAAAGATCGAAAAAATTCATTTCGCCCTTCATCGCAAGTGTATCGAGGATCATCTCGGATTGCTCTTCGACGGTCACCGGTATCAGCTCGACATCATGCGAGCGTTTGATGAGCGGTGCACGCTCCATCGCTTTGCGGAATGCTGTTAGCAGATGAAAGAGTGTAACATTGCCGATCAGATTCTCTTCTTCCTCTTCGGATATGAAGGTGCGGTCATCGGCCTTGAAATACTCGCGATAGTAAAGCTTCCTTGCTTCTTCGCTAAGCGTGCCAAGCTCCTGGCTCATTTCCTTAAAGCGGCGGTACTCGATCAGGCGACGGACGAGGTCAGCACGCGGATCTTCCTCCTCGACTCCTTCTTCCGTTCGCTCCTCTCGTGGCAGAAGCATCTTGGCCTTGATCTGGCAAAGCTCTGCGGCGACAACGATAAAATCTCCGGCAACTTCCAGGTCAAGCGCCTGCATCAGGCGCAAGTAATCCAGGAATTCCTTCGTAATGTGGTGTACGGGAATATCATAGACATCAAGTTCATCGCGCTTGATGAAGAATAGCAGCAGATCCATCGGGCCTTCGAATAAAGGCAGGCGGATCTTATATGACGGCGATGATTGAACTTCCATGGTGCAAAAATACAGCCTCGGGGGTGTTATGGTGATTCCGGTGCGTAGGGTAGAACAAAAACACTGAAGTTATGTTATAAGAATCATGCGACTTTGGCCGAAATTTTTTTGCATCCTGATCGTCTGCGCAGCTTCGGCTGCCTCCGCTCAACAATGGCAGATCCCGACTCCGCGGCAAAGCCTTCCTGTTCCCTCCGATGGCTCGACCGTCAACTATCCGAACGTTAACCTTATTCCCGGAATGAAATACCGGGTCCACACTTCAGGATGGGCAACAGTTTCTTCGACAAAAGAAACAGCCGATGCCTGCTACTATTGGCAGGTTATTCCCTTCGCTCCGACCTTCATACCTGTTTCCATCAAGACTCGAACCAGCGGCGCCAATGAAGATTGGTTCTATAACTTCTGGAAGGCTTCGGGCTTTCAAGGCGGAAATGCTCAGAAAAGCGGCATCTATGATGCTTCGATCCTGAGCTCCGGCAATCCTCTTTCTTTCCGTTTTTTCGATACGAAAGAACCTCCTTCGAACTATTACAGCGATAACACGGGCTCGATCCTTATCGAAGTTGCCCGCGAAACACCGGGTATTGCCATCCAAAAAGACACGCTCGATTTCGGCACGGTTCGGGCAGGGACTCAGAAGTCACTCCTTGATTCGATCGAGAGTTATGGAGTTGA
>JAUZOQ010000004.1 GCA_030706385.1 Bacteroidota bacterium
ACGAACAGAGTAGACCTCGAATGGGGCACTGTTCCGGGCGCACCATTATACTACATTCTGCGCGCCGATACATCTCAAGGATCGTTTCTGCAGGTGATCGATTCGTCGACGAGTTTAAGCTTCACAGATACTACAGTTCTGAATGATTCCGATTACATTTATTCGATCATAGCCTTCGATAATTCCAAGAAAGTATCATTGAGTCAGGCATCCTTCGGCGCTCTGGCTCACGTGCATCCAAAACCCGTTATCAGCACGGTGTCGTCACTCGATGAGCACATTCATATCCGCGCAAGCCAACCGCTTGCAACACAGGCCCTTGATGGCGGAATATTTTTGATCGATGATTCTATTCAATGCACAACGGCGATCGTCGCCGGCGATAGCGATATCACGGCTACGGTACATGAGAAATTGCATGCCGGCGATAGCTATGCTCTTCGGGTCAGCTCCTACGCTTTGCGAGATAGGTGGAATTCGCCGTTCGATACTGCTGCGCAAGTCACGTGGAAACCTGAGTTATCGGGCACACCAAGGGATTTCTATATTGTCCGATGGCATTTTGAGGGAAGCAGTCGAATACATCTTGAGTTTAATCGAATTCCTGACGACAATGCGCTCAGCATATCGCATTATACTATCTCCCCTTTTGGATCGTTCACACGCGTTTATCGTGATACGGCAAACAGAGCCGCACTCTACCTTGAACTCGCGCCTGGCATGTTGATTTCCGCACTCGGGACTCCATTCGTTCTGTGTGTAAAGGGCATCACGGCGGAGGGTAATATTCCTCTCAAAGAGAACGAAGGAAACTGCGTCGGAGAAACGTTAACCGAGTCCAATCTGGATAACGTAATGGTATATCCCAATCCGGCCAAGGAAAATGACATGGAGATGACATTTGCCCGACTAACTGCCGAAGCTGAAATCACTATCTACTCCACGGATTTGCGACTATTACGACGTCTTAAGACCAGTGAGAAGAACGGCGGAGTCAAATGGAACATGAAAGATGAAGTTGGACGCGCCCTGCCAAGTGGTGTTTATTGGTTTCATGTCAGTGGGAAAGATGATGCCGGGAATGCCGTAAAATCCAACGAAGCAAAATTCGTTATCATTAGAAGCAGGTAGCCCACAGCATTAATATCAACCTAAGAAGGGTTCAGGATAGTGCGGAGAGGGAGAGATTCGAACTCTCGATACTCTTGCGAGTATAACGGTTTTCGAGACCGCCGCATTCGACCACTCTGCCACCTCTCCAAAATAGTGCAGGACGTTTTGCGAGTGCATTCAACTTCGCAATTGCCTCCTGCGTTCCCACAATACATAATACCCATGCCCTGGTACCTCAGGAAACCTATGCTAAGATTCCTTCCGCCTTGATCCCAGTCTTATCATCTTGATTATATTTGCGGATAAACATGTTTTTCCATGTTTCAAATGACCCATCAAGAATTCTTTCCCTGGCATCAATTACCAATTGCTCATAAAAAGCAATGTTATGCATTGTAGCCAGAGTCAATCCGAGAATTTCATCGGCGTTGAACAAATGTGCAAGATATGCTTTTGTGAAATTCTGGGACGCATAGGATGTCGTTGAATCGTCGATGAGGGAAAAATCATTTCTCCACTTTGCATTCCGCATGTTAAGCTTTCCACCAGAAGTGAATAGCTGTCCATTTCGGGCGTTGCGTGTGGGGAGAACACAGTCAAACATATCGACACCTCGTGCAATAGACTCAAGAAGATCGACCGGAGTCCCCACCCCCATTAGATATCGCGGTTTCTCGGCTGGAAGAACATCGGTAACCCAGTTTGTCACCTCGTACATTACTTCATTAGGCTCACCGACAGCTAGCCCACCAATTGCATAACCAGAGGAGTTCATTCTGACAAGCTGCTCAGCACATCGTTCACGCAAACCGCGATGAACCCCACCTTGGACTATGAGAAAGGGAGCTTGGGCATATCCGTGAAGAGGTTGGGTTTTCTCAACATGTTCCATCGCTCGTTGTGCCCAATCAATCGTACGATTGACTGCGGTTTCTACGATACTATACTCGGAATTCGAAGCGGGACATTCATCAAGGACCATCATAATGTCTGGCCCCAGATCTCGTTCAATCTCGATCACTTTTTCCGGAGTAAAATAGTGCGGCGATCCATCCAGATGAGACTTGAATTTAACCCCATCATCTGTAATTTTCCTAAGGTCGCTTAATGAGTAAATCTGATATCCACCTGAATCGGTGAGAATAGAACCGGCCCAATTCGCAAATTTATGGAGTCCGCCGGCCTCCCTGACGATTGCAGTTCCGGGACGCAGATAGAGATGATACGCATTCGCGAGACACATTCGGGCCCCGGTATCCCAGACATCACGTGGCAGCAAGGACTTGACTGTGGCCAGTGTTCCAACTGGCATGAATGCAGGCGTTCTAATCTCGCCATGATCCGTCACGAGCAATCCAGCACGCGCTTTTGTATTCTTATCAGTGTGTTGTAGAGCGAAGTGCATGAAAGCTGAATTGTTGCCCTTAAGAGTGAGGCTAAGCTATTGAACTGAGGGAAATTTCTTTACTTGCGAGATTCTTTTCGCGTTCATCGTTGGTGGCAATAATTGCGAGAGCCCCCTTCTCAACCGCGTCCTCTATTCGACGAAACAATATTCCGATTCCGACTTCGTCCAAATTAGAGCTAGGTTCATCTAGCAGCAAGACCTTTGGGGCCGCGATGAATGCCATTGCAAGGCGAACTCGCTGTTGCATCCCTGAGCTATATTGTTTAAGAGTTCGCTCACTTCTGGCAATCATGGGATCGAGTCCAAAAGATGTCAGTTCCGAGACCGCCTCATCGTTAGTGATATGATATCCTTTCAATTCAGCCACAAACTGAACATGCTCAATAGCTGTCAACTCGTAATAAAGCTCGAGATAAGGAGAGACGAATCCCAATATCTTTTGCAGATCTCGCTGGAAGTCAACGTTCCTTTTTTCTCGATTTGGATTAGTGGGAATCGATTCGGAATCACCGAAGCTCCATGAGCATATTCCTCGTGAAGGTGCAGTAACACCAGCTATGATCTTCAGCAATGTAGATTTGCCGGATCCGTTAGAACCTGTGATTGAAAGGACCTTTCCCGAACTAGCCGTGAAAGAAACAGGTGCAAAAACCGAAGCACGCGAGTACCGCTTTGTAACAGCTTCAAGAGTCAAGTTGAGAGAAAGTGTACTCATTAATTACTCATCCAACTTTTTTCTTCTTCTTGGATTCCGTTCTCAAACGCGCTTCTTCATTTGCTTCAATTAACTTGCGGCGTTTCAGGCGGGCATTGCGGCGGGTAAATGCACCTTCAAACCGACGTTTCTCTTCGGACGAAACGGGCACGATCTCAGGGACCTGTACGCCTCTACCTGTTTCATCTAATGCGACGAATGTAAGATAACCGGTATTTACGTGCCTGCTGTATCCTGTATGAATATCCTCAACAACAACATTCACTCCAACCTCCATTGAAGTATGAAATGCACGATTTACACTAGCCCGGATATGAATTACTTGTCCCAATTTCACAGGACCCAAGAAATTTATCTCATCGACACTTGCGGTGACACAAACACGTCCTGAGTGCTTTCCGGCAGCCATCGCCGCACAAATGTCCATCCAATGCATAAGCCGGCCACCAAGCAAATTACCAAGCTGATTCGTGTCGTTGGGAAGAACAAGCTCTGTCATCTCCACCTGAGATTCACGAACTCTTTTGGTTTTCTTGGCAGGCATTATCGTAAAGAAAGAGATTGTTTGATAGAGCGGGCTCTCGCACGTTGAGCAGGTGTCGCATTAGAAAAAAATTTCTCTTCAAAAACCAAGATAGCATCTTGGGCTTCTTTCATTTTCTTACGAGCATATTGAACTTCAGCAATGCGTAACTGGGCCTCGATTCCCGAGGGAGTATCATAATAATTATCGACTACGCGATTGAAGAACCGTATGGCTGCATTATTTGAAGAAAGCTTGAGATACAACTCCGCGGACAACAGAACTTTGAGAGCCATCTTATTTCGAATTTCGCCGATTCTCATTTGTGCGCTATCGGCAAGGGGCTTGTCAGAGAAGTCACGTAAGAATAATTGGTATTCATTAATTGCATACTGCGAATAGGTTTGATCGAGTTCGGCCCGAGGTGAGAGCATGTAGTAACTTTCACCAACCATGAACTGCGACCGTGCAGCGAGAGAAGAGGTTGGGTAGTTGCGACGAACTGCTCGGAAATCGACTGCAGCGCTAATATACGTTCCTGAATTATAGCGGGCCATTGCCTCAAGATAGGTTGCCTCAATGGCAAAGCTGGAAGTAGGCGCCTGTAGGCGAATTTCATCGAAGATATGAATTGCCTCAAGCCAGTCTTCCTTCGCATAAGCCGCCTTGCCCTCGGCAAATCGCGATTCAATGACATTATTGACTGCAACTTGGGCCGCCGGCTTACTTCCTCCACATGAGTTCAAGATGAGGAGTAATCCTACGAGGAGCGCGCTACTTATTTGTCTCCCTGAGTCCAAAACGTATTCTATAATTTTCACTAGGGTATTAACCTCGAATAAAGAAGAAGAGTGCAACTACAGCCACCGCACCGAGAGTAACAAGGATTGGCTTTGCAGTGGAATTCCAAAAGGATGACGTCCCACGAGAATTCTTGTCATATATAGTTTGATATCCCATGGATCTTGAAAATGATACATTCTGAGATGTAGTCCCTGAAGTGAGATCTGATAGTGTTCCACTTCCCACGACCGTTAACACCCCGTCATCGAAATCGGCAGATTGATTTCTCACCCATCGTGTACTTTGAAGATGTTGAATCTTCAATGCATTTGCGTAACGACCGTTCGAACTGGTCAAGTGAGGAGCTGCATACCCCGAATCCAGTGAGGTTGTACTCCTAGCAGGGCTTGTAAATGTGTCCAAGACGACCCATACCTTTTCTCGAGCCAAATGCGCTGATTCCAAAATGGAGTCTATACTCTCCTCCAAAAGTTTTTGTGTTAAGCCATCGATCTGAAGAAGTTCAATCTTATTCGACTTCACTTCAAAAATTTGCCCAAACACATTCGCCCTTGCGATAACAAGGGCGAATAAGAAGATCGAACTTTGAAGAATACGTCTCCGCATAAACAATGTTACCCGTATATCCCCCGAAGTTTGAGTGTACGGGCCACCTTGTCTATGGCCAGAATATACGAGCTTAACCGGAGAGAAACATTATGCTTTTGGCCGTTTTCGTAAACGCGATCAAAAGCATCTTTCATAGCTTGCTCAAGTCGTTGATTGACGAGGTCGAGAGGCCAGTAGAATCCCATACGGTTCTGTACCCACTCAAAATAACTTACCTTTACACCGCCTGCATTGGCGAGGATGTCCGGAATTACCATGACACCTTTACTGTCCAATATTTCATCTGCACTTGCACTGGTTGGTCCATTAGCGCCTTCGACGATCAACTTTGCCTTAATGTCTTTAGCGTTTCGATCAGTAATGCGGTCTTCCCTGGCAGCCGGAACGAGTACGTCACATTTTACTGTAAGCACCTCGTCATTCGTGATCTTGTCTCCACCCTTAAAACCTTCAAGAAGATTTCCGTGAGTCTCTGAGAACTTAATTGCGGCCTCGACATTGATGCCTTTTTCATTGTAATAGCCACCTGTAACATCACTTATCGCGATAATTTTTGCACCCTGTTCATACAGCGAAGCGGCACTTATAGAACCTACGTTGCCAAATCCCTCAACAGCTACAGTTGCCTTATTCGGAGAAATGCGCAGTTTCTCTAATCCAGAAAGTGTTGCATGCATCACTCCTCTTCCGGTCGCTTCACGGCGTCCTTTGCTACCACCGAGAATAAGAGGTTTCCCGGTGACTACTCCGGGTTCAGTCCGGCGACGATGCATCGAATAAGTATCCAGCACCCAGGCCATAACCTGTTCGTTGGTATTCACATCAGGAGCAGGAATATCTCGATCTGGACCGAAAACGTCAAGCATGTTTGCAGTATACCGACGCGTAATCATCTCAAGTTCTCGTTGCGACAGTTTCCGCGGATCACATGTCACTCCACCCTTCGCGCCTCCAAATGGAATATCGATCACGGCACATTTCCATGTCATCCATGCCGCCAACGCCTTAACTTCATCAAGATTTACATCTGGGGCATAACGGATTCCTCCTTTCGAGGGTCCGAGAATATCGTTGTGAACGACACGATAACCATCAAAAATCTCAATCCTGCCATCGTCCATCGTTACCGGGACAGACACAATTACGCATTTTACAGGAGTTTTCAGGTACTGATATATCCCCTGCTCCAGTCCTAATATTTCAGCAGCTTTATCGAATCGCTCCATCATTGATTCAAGAGGATTCTCCTTTTCTACGCCAGAACTCTTTGCATTCAATGGCGCGGGCTCTTTGTATACAGATGGATCTTCGTCAGTAAAGCGGGTGTGGAATTTCTTGAGGGGTTTCTTTGCTACTTTTTTGGGCATAATAAAGAAAAATTGAATAAAGCTGCGTTCAGTGGGCAGATTAAGCGCGTGTAAAACAATAATTATCCAGAATACTTCCCTCAAAAAACACTCAATATCGTGGATTCTGAAGAGCGGCTTTTTGAGAGTACCCTTAGTTATCGTATATTTTTACTTCACCAAAATCATTTTTTTTGTAACGATCGTTTTGTTGGTTTTCACTTTGTAAAAATAGATCCCTGCGGGCCAATTTGTTGCGTCTATGTCAAGAGAGTGCTTCCCAGCGGTCAAGTTACCATCAAGGAGAACAGCAACTTCCCTTCCAATGATATCATACACTGCGATTTGGACCGTTGCCTTCTTCACGAGACGAAAATTGACGGTTGTTTTTGGGTTGAAAGGATTAGGCTTATTTTGTTCAACGAAAACATCTCGCGCTCCTCCGAATTCCAATTTAACGGGCTGAGTATAATACAGAACAGAATCGTTATCTCCCACTAACGCAAGACGGTAATAGAGATCAATGTCGTGTGAAAGCTGAGGAAGTTTCTCCGCGGCAAAATAACTTGCCCTCGCGACAAGCGTTCGCTCTATTGGGCTTGGGTGTATATGTCGTTTCGCTTCCACCGATACGGTTTTTTCGTACTCACCGAAGGTCGCAATCCGCCTCTGCAATTCATATCTCTTCACGCCGGCTTCACTAGTTGCTTTCCAACCAAATGTAATCTTAGTTGGTGATGATTGTTCGACCGATAGAACAGCGCGATCGAGAAGTACTGGAGAGGATGACTCCACAATCGCAGCCCCGCTATCGAGAACAAAGTAGATAGGTTCGATTCCTGGATGAGCCAGGGAATCTCTCGAATGACTAATAGCCGCCACACTTGAGTGTGCTAACCGGCCGAATTCTTCGAAATGAAATAGAGCCAGAGCTTCGGCTAAGGTATCCCTTGCTGCAACTGCAAGACTCGGTGCAGTAATATCCGATGAGACTGCCGATTGCATCAAAAACTGAAGTTCATCAATAGAAAAATACTCGGGAGATTCCGGAGCACCGATCGAACAATAGGAAATATCCTTGAATAGGGTTGAACTGCCAACTGTGCTACTATCGTCGACGAATCCGTCAACGAAAAGTCGAATCGTGCCCGATGCATCATCGGAAAGGGCAACGTGATGCCAAGATCCGTCACAAGTCGTTACATTCGAAAGAATGACAACGTCCGAGTCATTCGTAGATGGGAATCGTCGAACATCGATTTGACCAAATGGATTAACATTGACGCTCACTCCACTCAGCGAATCCGCAGCAAGAAACTTGAAAATAGTCTGTTCCCCGGAGACCGATCTCATCCACCATCTAATTGTAAAAGAATGATCAAAAAAATCACGAAGGAGTTCGGGTCGTAATATTAATCGCGCGGATGCATGAAGATTACCGTTCAAACTAAGAGAACGTGAGGTATTGGACCACCCCGTCATCAGCTTGACGGCGTGAGAGTATCGCTTCCCAGAAACCTGAGAAAAGGAGAAATTAGCTCCAAGATTGGGCGAGACGATTCGCCATTCGAAGTTTTTTAATCTTCCCTGTGGCTTAAGCTTCTTACCCTTCTTCGGTTCTTTCAATGCAGGGATGCTAGGGTCGGATCGCTCGAGGTAACAAGCTTTAAAATTTCCGGTAGAGGTAACATTTTGAGAGGAGAAAACAAAAAAATATGCAATGCCCTCGAAGTTCTCTGCATAAACCCGAGTCCTATCTTCGAAAACTCTGATAGCGTGCCCTTTCTCGCGTTCAAAGTAGCTCGCAAATTCTTCGTCCTGCGAGATCGGAGTTGATTCTGTTGCTCCGTCTTCAGCGGCATAGGCCTTAACGATTTTCCAATTTTCTGGAAATTCGATTGCGATCATTCTATTTTGCTCCTTAGCAACCGGATTCCCAGTCACAATGATAGTAAACTGATCGCCTGCGGGAATTTCGTCGGGGGCAATAACGGCTTGGATTTGCCCATCGGCAAGAACCGTGCGTGAAACCAGACTGAGAACGAGGAAACAAGATATGGATAGTACTCTGCTTATGGCCTTTAATCTTAATTGATTTATGTAAGATATAACGACCAAAACGGGAAAGACATTTCTATAGGCAATTTCTGAAATTACATGGATGTACGATTAGCACTAAAGGATCTATGTCTTATTTCTCATCTCGCGCAAATACTCCAACCGATCTTTCAGATCCTTTTTGGGCGTAAGTAACTTATCTTTTCCATAAATCGCATCGTCGTATTTGCGATAGACAAGTTCATAATCCTTGCTCATTACAATAGCTTCCTCAGGACAGACTTCTTCACAGAAGCCACAGAATATACAACGGATCATATTGATCTCAAAGCGAACCGGATACCGTTCTTTAAGTAGATCAGTCTCACTCGCTTGGACCTCAATCGCAAGAGGAGGGCAAACTCGAGAACATAATCCGCATGCAACACAGCGCTCCTGACCATTCTCTTCCATGACAAGCACAGGGCGGCCACGGAATGCCGCAGGGGCTTCCCACCTCTCTTCTGGATACTGCCTAGTGAACTTTGGACGAAATAGGTGCTTTATTGTTGTCAAGAGACCTCGTGCAATCTCAGGAAGATATAATTTCTCCCACAGACTCAGTTTTCGATTCGGCTTAGGATTGTTATATTTTGAGCGATACTGCATTAATGTAAGAGATAAGTTTTCTCTAGAGCTGTGATGACAATATTAATGATTCCCAGTGGCAAGAGTACTTTCCAGCCAAGATTCATAAGCTGATCATAGCGAAATCTCGGAATCGACCAGCGCACCCACATGAAGAAAAAAATAAATGCGAATATCTTCAACCCAAAAGCTAAAATGCCAAGAACGGCTAACAGCGATGGATCCATTCCTAGTGTATTTAGGAAAGGAACATGCCAGCCTCCTAAGAAAAGAACGCTCATGACTGCACTTGCAGTGATCATATTAGCATACTCCGCAAGAAAGAAAAGGGCAAACTTCATCGAACTATATTCGGTGTGATATCCACCCACCAGTTCTGGCTCAGCCTCAGGAAGATCAAACGGCTGGCGGTTCGTTTCAGCAAAGGATGAGATAAGAAAAAGCATGAAGCCAAGAGGCGCACGAATGATATTCCAGCCGCCTGCGATCTGAGATTGGATGATACCTCCCAAATCCAATGTACCGCAGAGCATTACGACGGAGACAAGGCCTAATCCGAGAGTCAGCTCGTAACTTATCATTTGTGCGCTTGAGCGCAAGCCACCAAGTAGTGAGTACTTTGATCCACTCGACCAGCCTGCAAGAGTTATCCCATACACACCAACGGATGTAAGTGCGATGATGTATAGTACACCAATATTCACATTGCTCGCTATTGCGAGCGAGTAGCTCTTGCCAGAAAGAATAATCGCCGAACCGAATGGAATGATCGCCAAGACACTGAACGCGACTGTGATCGAAATTACAGGTGCTAGCCAATGAATCCACTTCTCGGATTGACTCGGCTCTATATCCTCCTTCAAAAGCAATTTCAATACATCAGCCAATGGTTGAAATAGTCCTAAAGGTCCTGTTCTGTTAGGTCCGATTCGATCTTGCAGCCATGCGCTTATCCATCGCTCGAGGAGCACAAGGTAAGAAACCGCAGTTAATACGGTAAGAAGTACAATAACGATCTTAATAAGTGCTTCTACTACCATTATCTTTAGGCCTCTGCGTGAATGTCCATCTCCAAGATTTCTGCGTGATCCTGCGTATTCTGCTGATACACTTCACGGTAAAATGACATCTTGATCTCTTTTCCAATTCCGGCAACAGGATGCCCGAGTGATCCTATCTTTTCGTAGCTTAAGCCTGCGAGGCCAGCAACTGATGAGGAGGCTTTCTCAAATACATCCTCCGTATAGAGATGGTTCGTTTTCATTCCCAGATGAATGCCAACCATCTCGGCGAGTTGCCATGATTCCAGCGCATCGATCTTGCGCCCTTGAGCCCATCGATCAAATTTTGAAGCGAAGCGATCAAGACGTGATTGGTTCATATGATCCAGACCGCGCACGTGGTGAGTCGTTTCGACCGCAGGGTTAAGTCGCTGGGCCCAACCTTCAAAATTGACAAATACCCCCTCCTTCTCTGCCCACGATGCAGCCGGAAGTATCACATCGGCACGCTCTGTGGTCTTGGATTCATTTGTTGCATGACAGGCGAAGAATTCAATTTTGTCAAGGGATAGTACGCCTTGGGAAACAAAATCATCTTCTAGTGCATAAATCATCTTAATTTTTCCTGTCTTCAGACTCTCCTTGATCGTCGAATCGAATTCATTGATCCCCAAGATTTTCAAGCCATACGCATTCGGAGTTCGATCTGCTCGAATCAAAAGCTTATCATTTTCTCCAGCATGATGAGAGAAATAGCCGACAATTTTCGATTTTGACTTTGCAACTTCTAGGAACGCGAAATTGTCCTCAACTGAAGCATATGGTGAGGCAATGAAAGCGATCTCCTCAGGTCTATATTTCTTCAATGCATTTGCGATAGCCTGAACTGCATCATCCAAAGATACCTTTTTATGATGGAGGAATGCACCCGATATTCGTGTTTCAGCATTTACCGGTGGATAGGATTCCAGTCTTCCCATATCACACATCCAAAAATCATTAACATTTGGATTCGGACGGGGTTCTAGACGTAGAATCTGGTTATCACGCGTACCGACACGTATATTACAGCCTCGTGCACAATGGGGACACACTGTTTCGGTAAATGACATATCCCAGGGACGAGCTTTGAAACGGAAATCACGACTTGTCAGTGCTCCTACGGGACAGATGTCAATAACATTCATCGAGTATGGATTATCGAGAACAGTCCCCGGGTAAGGCTCGATCGTAACTTGATCACCCCTCTGAATGAAGGTTAGTACCGGCTGCTCAGCGATTTCCTCTCCGAAGCGAATACAGCGAGAACAGGAAATACAACGCTCAGCATCAAACAGGACTGTTGGTCCGAATGGGACTCGCTTCTCCTTGTGAACTTTCTCTTCCTCGAACCGGGAAACCCCTCGAGAATGGCTAAAGGCATAGTCTTGAAGCTTGCACTGGCCCGCTTCATCACAAATTGGGCAATCGAGAGGATGATTGATTAAGAGAAACTCCATCACATCTTCTCTGGCTTTTAGTGCCTTTTCATTCTGAGTGTGCACTACCATTCCGTCACTTACCGTGGTGGCACAGGCAATCGAGAGTTTCGGAATTTTCTCGACGTCAACTAGGCACATCCTACAGTTCCCAGCGACCGTAAGTCCGGGATGCCAGCAAAAATGAGGAATGTCAATACCATTTTCAAGAGCAACCTGAATTACTGATTGTCCATCCCTTGCTTCAAATTCTTTACCGTCGATAGTTACTTTCGGCATCTTCAGATCTTTTTATCGTTACTCGGCTCGGAATGAATTGTCACACTGCCTCACCATCCGACTTCTAGCTAATAAATTTCTTCGAATCCTCATATTTCATGCCGAAGGCATCGGCAACTCCGCGATAGGTTATATTTCCATCTATCACATTTAGGCCGGCACGCAATTCAGGATTATTTGAGATTGCCTCGGCATATCCTTCATTCGCAAGCTGCAAAGCATAAGGCAAGGTCGCATTCGTAAGCGCAACGGTCGAAGTCATCGGGACCGCACCGGGCATATTGGCTACACAGTAGTGAACGACTCCATCAACGACGAACGTGGGATTCTCATGGGTTGTTGGTTTACACGTCTCGATGCATCCTCCCTGATCAACTGCGACATCGACAATGACAGATCCTCGTTTCATATCCTTCAACATTTCCCGGGTTATCAACCGAGGAGCTTTCGCTCCTGGGATTAATATTCCTCCGATGACAAGATCGGCGCGCTTGATGAGTTTTCGAATATTGTAGGGGTTGGACATCATCGTTGTAACATTGCGTGGCATCACATCATCTAGGTAGCGCAATCTTGGAAGGTTGACATCCAGGATTGTGACCCTGGCACCCAAACCGGCAGCAATCTTCGCTGCGTTGGTACCAACGATTCCACCACCCAGAATTACGACATCTGCCGGTTCCGTGCCTGGAACCCCACCGAGCAGGACGCCGCGCCCACCTTGAGTTTTCTCCAAATATTTCGCACCTTCTTGGGGAGCCATTCTTCCGGCAACTTCGGACATCGGTATAAGCAGTGGGAGGGATCCATCAGCTTTTTGTACCGTCTCGTAGGCAATAGCAATAGATCCTGACTTAACAATGGCATCTGTCAGAGCCCGATCTGCGGCAAAATGAAAATAGGTGAAGAGCAGTTGTCCTTTTCTAATCAGAGCATACTCTGGGGCGATGGGCTCTTTGACCTTCATGATCATCTCGGCTCGGGCGAAAATCTCCTTCGGTGTCCCAACGACTTCTGCTCCAGCGGCCAGGTAGTTCTCATTACTGAATCCTGATCCAACTCCAGCATTTGTCTCGACTAGTATGGTATGTCCGTGAGTCTTTAGTATTTCAGCACCACTTGGAGTCAGTGCAACACGATTCTCGTTAGGCTTAATTTCACGCGGAATTCCGATTATCATACGTATTTAGAATAGCAATAGAATTTTTGAAAGGATGAAAACACCTTTTATCTATCTTTCATCGCTGAAAAGGTTCTTCAAAACACCTTGTATACTACCTCGAATAAATAATTGTATACAAATATACGAGCCTACACGGTATTGAAGCGATGAACTGTTTCTGTCTCCCCCGGATCGAAACCATGAAACATGACACTTACGATGAATCTCTGCTTATATTAGTGGCCATGAGAATGGCAGCACCACAGGGATTCACGCCGGAAATCTTTGTAAAAGATTTAAAATTGGCAATGGAATTTGTCGAGCGCAGAGTTATCAATCGCTCTGAGGTCGTCGAACAAATTTTTCTGGCTCTGCTGCTAGGCGAACATGTATTGGTAGAAAGTCGAACAGGGGTAGGAAAGACTCTTCTTGCCGATCAAGTTTTTTCAATGTTTGAGGGAGCGCGAACCTTCAAAGTTCAGGCTTCGAAAGAGCAACAGCCGGATACATATTTCGGTGGACTCGATATTGAGGAATTAAAGAAAGGTAGAATAATCCACAATACTGAAGGTTCGCTGATTGAAAGTGAGTTCGGATTCATCGATGAAATATTTGACGCGAATGACTATACTCTTCGCGCACTCTTGACGACGCTTAATGAACGCGCCCTTGTTCGAGGTATTCAGCAGATGCCTGCGGCAATACATACGGTAATCGCAGCGACCAATTATCTTCGGATATCAGAGATAACGGAAGCTCTTCTGGACCGATTTCTTTTTAAGGCTCTTATATCCCCGGATAAGGATCCTTTCGTTCAATATCAAATCGCAGAGCAATATCTCAAGGCATCCGGGAATATTATCCAACCTGAAAAGAAGATATCCTATAGTTGGTTAAAATATGCAAGCGGTCTCATCAAAGGTGAAACGGAGGATCAGGCAGTTACCTTATCATCGGAAATGGTGTATTTCATTAATCTTGTAATCCGCCATTACGAGGTACAGAGGAATCGGATGATGCAAGAACGTCCGCATGAAGAACGTTCACGCCAGAAGGATTTCTATATTTCTCCCAGAACGCAAGCCAAGGCACTTGATCTCGTTCGGGGATTGGCTTTTCTCAAAGGGCGCATGAGCGTTGATCGCACAGATGTGTCTCGGCTCCATTATCTTCTATGTACGTCCGGAATTCCGAGTGAAAAAGCGTTATTCCAAAAGTCTTTCGAAACGCTGAATCACCTTTATGGTGCGTCCGGGGGTTTTGACCAGCTATCCCAGATGTTAATGTTAGAGGAAATTCTCCGTCGCTTCAAGAGCGATCCCTCTCTTCTTAAAAAACCAATTGCTGAATTGGATGGATTCCAGATCAAACGCTCATTGCTTGCGTGGGCCAAGGAAACATTCGGGGCGACAAACGCCGATATCGAACAAAAAAGAAGGCTCACTGAAACCTTCCTTCACCAGATCCAGCCAGTTACCGAAGATCTCAAGCAACTCAAGGCCCATTTAGAAAGAGAGATTAAGTCGATCTTTAGCACTAACAGTGAACCTTTCGCGGGGTGAGCGGAAACTGTTAACTACTTAAATTACATGTGGTTATAGAACTTTTCTCTCTTCAAATAGGATAGCGGGAACTTTAAAAATTCAGACTTGTTAAGAGTTGTCTCTTTTTCGTCACGGGAAAAGAGAAACCATTAGTCATTAGGTTGTTACCGTCACGGGATAACATTTCCGAATAACATTCATTAAATCGTTCGAAATTCGCCACGGAATTTTGAAGATGCCACACATTGGAAGCCATCATGCCACAAAGTCAAAAGCGTATATCTATCCGTTCTTTTCCTGCAATTTTCCTGTTTGTATTTCTATTTCTAGGAAGCCGGCTTGCACCTGCTCAGGTTCCGACTAGTATTCCACTTCAAGGAGTACTTCTTGCCGACGCAAGTCTGAGATCAATTGGAACCGAACATAATGCACAAAGTACCGTAGCAGAGAATGGAGTCGTTGCTATACGTTCGGCCGCATCCTCGATTCCTTTCGGAGTTGATGCAAATCCCAAGACTATGAAAGTTCTTGAGATGCGGGGTCATGATGAGGAATTTGTCAGGTCTTTTACTTTCAACAACCGCTCCCGTCAGAGCTATACTATCAAGTCAATCGATTTTGAAAAGGCTGACAATTTTTTTCAACTGCTTTCAATAGCTCCGGCGGAGTCACTTCCGTTTGAAGTTGCCCCTGGCGAGGTGTTCACAGTCCGGATAGCATTCCATGCTATCGACAGAGGTGATATACGGACCAACACCTTATGCATTCATTCTGACCAAAGTACTGAAGCTCTGAAGTATCCAATTCAGGGACTTCAGGAGCCGTTGTCAGCGATGCCTTGGAACAAGCAGGCCAGAAATAACTTAAAATAGCTGCACCAATGGCACATCCAAATTGTTCTTTTTTTAAGGATAATTCACGGTGTTCGGAGAACGCTTCTTCGTTAAAGCACTCAGGCAACCGTCGAAGTATCCTAGCGGGATTAAGTAAGGATATACTTGCGCTCGGGGGTCGCCACGGACTTCTGACCACGCAACATCGCAGCAACATTGTTTCCGAATATCTAGCAATGAAGAATTTCAATAGATTCATTGGCAAAGTCTGCACACTCGGTACGACCGCCGTATTTGCACTTCTCCTGTTCGTCTCTGCTACATGGGCGCAGCAAGAGGAGAATGTTATTGGTATGAATGCACAACTTGTATTCCACGTGAAGGTTGATGATTTTGAATGCAAATCGTTGATCGCGAAGAACGAGACTACTTCTGAGATTACTATTGAAAGAATAGACTCTGCTATTGGAGTCGGCTTCTTCCGCTTAAGTGACATTATTCCGTTACCGCGTAAACTTGCTCCGGGCCAACTGATATCACTAGGGTATGCTTGCTTCCAACCTGAAGCCTCGAACAATCAGTTCAGTGGTTTTATCCCTATTGTGTATGGCTCTAATGGCCATTCGGATGTCCATAAGATTCAAGTGCAAGCAGCAGGGTATATCCCCGAGAAGCAAAAGTTCGATACGAGGGCAACCACGGCTGGAGCAATTATAGAATTCGATCCTATGTCAAAGAAGCAGGGTGTGCTACTTGCAATGACTGGAAAGGACGAAGAATTCTCACGTTCGTTCAGTTTCAAAAATACATCGACGGTCGGGTATACAGTCAATGCGATTGACTTTGAAAAACATGATTCAAGATTTGAAGTTTCATCGATCGAACCGGATGGCTCACTTCCGTTCGATGTCGCACCGGGAGAATCTTTTTCCGTGCGCATTTTATATCATAGTTTTGACCGGGCACCGTTCTATAACCACTTGATCATCACCACTGAACAGTCAAAAGAGGCGGCAAGCTATGAAGTACGCGGATACCAACTTCCGCTTTCGGAGATGTCCTGGAACAAGAAAGGCGACACTCCAACTAAGTAATTGATCATTTATGAACAAAGTCGAACCCTAATCTTCGACTTCTTGCATCTACCCTAACACTCACGAGAGCAGGGATAGAGTAACTCGAGGTACGATTTACACAGACTCGTATCTAGAGCAGGAATAGCCACATTCCTGATCTTACCGCTACTTGCACCTTGTTTGGAATTATTCGGATTATAGTTTCGACAAAAGAATCGGCCTATGAAACAATTACAAATGTACATTGCTCTTTTTTCCCGTTGTGCTATTTATTGTTCGATTACTTTTTCAGGCCTTCTCCAGCTCAAGGCCCAGGAACAGAATGCTCTCGATAATAAGACTCAAATGAGATTTGATCATGTACGCGTCGGGACTACGGAGTGCCTCCCGATCACGGCGACCAATACCGATTCAACAACAGTAACAATATCTAGTCTATCATTTGCCATCGGATCAGAATCGTTTACTCTACAGGAACCGGTTTCCCTACCTATAATTTTGCCTGTCGGCCAATCAGTGACCCTGGGTAAAGTATGCTTCACCGCAGAATCTCCGAATAAAGAATTCGTCACTTATCTTCAGACTGACTTTTTTCCAATGCACCATTCTGATGACGGCGTGATTCGAATTGATGCGACGACTGAGGTTGACTCCTCTTTACTGTTGCCCTGCATGACAGTCACTATGGATTCTGCTTTGTTTGGGCCGGTATTCTACGGTGGGCAATCAATAAGAAGCTTGAATATCACGAATAATCTTGACACTACGCGTACAATTCGTTGTATAGACTTTACCATAGGAGATCGGAACGCATTCTCCGGGATTGACAATCAATTCCCTCTTGAGATTCCACCTCATCAGACACGCCAGATTCACATTGTTTTTTCACCGCTGGTTCCAAACGCCGACAGCAGCGGTCATTTTCGCACTGATGTGAAGATCGAGCCAATGAGCAAGGACGACGCATGCGCTCCCGATTTTGTGCTTTATGGAATTGCCATCAAAGCTACCGACATTAATACCATTAATCCCTTTAGTCGTGAACCTATTCATCCTACACTGAAAATGTCTGGCACTGATGAAACATTCGGGCAAACATTCCTCTTTCAATGCTTAGATAAGGATAGTCTCCGAATTAATGCAATCGCTCTCGATAATCCTGATCCACACTTCGTGCTTTCTCCGATGGGCGCATGCAGTTCATTACCAATGGTAGTACTGCCCGGCGATTACATGGCTGTTCGAATTACCCTAAAAACTGATGACCCCTCGATCTATTACAATCAGCTTCGTTTTGTTTTGGGAAACGGTCAAGCTCCCGTGGTTTTCGATGTTGAGGCGATGAGAATTATACAACAGAACGCGCTGACGCCATCTCCGAGAAAAGATTCAATCCAGTTATCAATTGTCCCAAACCCGATGTCGGGAAGCACGACTATCGCGATTTCGGGAGGAAGTGAATCTGAGATCACAATATTCGATGCACTAGGAAAAGTAATCGATTCACGGAACAATATCACAACTTGGCGATGGGACGGAAAAGGAGCGGAAGGAAGCCGCAGTCCTGGTGGACATTACTTCATAGGAGCTACTTCAATATCCCCTAGCGGAAAATCCGTCGTGATTACGAAGCAATTAGTGATCGAACGCTAAGCGACTACTTCGTGACCACGAGACTTCGCTCAGTGACAAACTTGTCACCAGAAAGTCGGACGATATATCTTCCCGACGGTAAACTCGCCAAACCAAATTGCTTTGTATACGTGCCGGGATCGATTTTTCCTGTAAACAGTGAGAGCACTTTGGCGCCGAGATTCGAATATATTGCTAGTTCCACTTCGGAAGCAGTTGGGATATAATAACTTAAGTGTAAAGTTTGTCCGATAACAGGGTTGGGACTTGGGGGTGATATCCAAGCCTGTGTAGAGTTTAGAACGACCGGACGGCTGACATCGCTGATCGGATTGGAGGATGGCTTAGGGGTCCCTACATATGCAAAAATGTCTCCATCACTTGCTGATATTCGATTTTCAGTCCACGCGGCAGCATAAACGGTATCGATGGCGTCACTGCCTATATAATCCCCAATGAATGGTGGAGCCCCATTTGTTTGCCGAATTAAGGTCGGATCAAAAATGCGATCCCCGATCACATGCGGATATTCCGTCATGGCTTCAGTTAGCCGCGTTCTGTAAACCGCAGTCAGCTGATTATTATCTGAATCGTCCTCGGAAGAGTAGTAAACGACAAAAGCATCACCGGTCTTCTGATTTACTGAAACCCATGGGCAAAAACGATCGACGGCTAGGCTAGAATGCAATGGATTAGCGATTCCTACAGCCTTGGGAACAGACCACGTGGCTCCAAAATTCTTTGATTGGACGTAGTACAAAGATGCAGCCCCATTGTCTGACGCATCTGAATTCCATGAGCCATACACAAGATGGATCACATTCGTGGAAAGATCGATGTCCTCTGCAACATATGGGAAGCAACGAAACCCATCATATCCCTTTAATCCAGGTCTGCTAAAATCATTTATAGGATAGTTTGAATACTTCGCAATTGTCGATCCGGAGAATGACTGTCCCCCATCCTTCGAAATATAGATCTGGTGATCTCCCATACCCGATCCATCATCATTTGTGCTGAAAGTCAAAATCACTTCTCCAGCGCCAGCGGTCTTAACTTCGGCAAACTCTATAAGATGATCGGTAACTGAGTATATATTGCTCCAAGTGTTTCCCTTATCGTCACTCCATGCTAACCTCGCCCCGCCAGAATTACTTGTTGCATCTTCGAAATGTACCCACACCACATAAATCCTGCCATAGAAGGGGCTTCCTGGATTCTTATCTACGGTAATGTGCTCTTTGTCTTCAAACCCTCCGATATCCTCCGTAGGTACAATGTAACTACCGTTTTGCCAAGTCTTGCCGTCTTCAGATGTTGCCACGATAAGATTATCAAATTGGAAAGAAGCATCTCCAGCTAGGTATGCATAGTAGAAAAATCCTGAATCATCGACAGCAATCGCGGGGTCACCATAAGCCTGGAAGGCAGAAAAATCGACATCAGGAGGTTGCGGCAGGAAATAGGTTTTCCAATTCTTTCCCTGGTCAACAGTCGTATATGCTGCCATCCCCGAGAAATACATTCTGGTGTCATTAGCTCCAGCAACAATTATTTTTTCGTTCGTACGACTAATCGCGATTGTAGTCTCGTTCTGATCCGATGCATTTCTCGTAATGTTCTTCGCCACACCGGAATCCGAAAGATCAACATTTTCAATTTCTGGCACTACTGCATGCGGGTCTGTCATATCAAATCCTAGTCTCCGCATCGCCCGGACACCGACTAGCCGACTATAGGCATCGGCATGGTCAAATAAATATCGATCACGAGCCGAGTGCGATATTTCAGCTTCTATCGCCGCTCGATAAGCATCGCTACTAATGACAGGGCGAGAGGATGATTGGGTGAGGCCTTTATCCGGAAAGCCGATTGATAAAAGCGGTATAACAAGAGCTAGGATCAACGGGAAGCGGTTTGTTCTCATAGCAAGCCTTTAGAATTACTCTAAACGAACCAGATAACCAAAGAAATGATCGATTCAATAAGTCGCAGTATAATCGCTTTAGTCAAGCTAAAATACAGTGGCACCTTGTCCTCGCGCGCCACTTTTACTGACGGAATCAGGATGCAAGATCTCTACTCACCGATTAATATAAGACACATTCCTGGGAAAAGAGTTTCACAAAACGTGGTCCTAATTTGGACTCGTTATCATACACATTTCACTGAATCGAATCGAGAGAGACAACGAACTAAATTGCGTAAATTTGATTTAATTACTGGAATTCATTGAATTACTAACGGAGCACATCATGCAGATACGATACATATACCTTGCATTAATTGCGAGTACTTTTTTCCTTTATTCATGTAGCAAGAGTGAAAATCCTACCGTTGCGGGTGATCCCTCAAGTTTCGGACAACTGCAGGAAAAAGTATTGAGCAAGGTCTGTGTTTCCTGCCACACCTCAGGAGCTAGTTATGCCTCGGAATCCGGTCTCGTTCTAGATGCGAAAGTGGCCTACGAGAATCTTGTCGGGATTCCTGCTCATGATCCGAATGCGAACGCAGAATCTGTGTTTCGGGTCAAGCCGGGATTTGCCGACAGCAGTCTCTTATATATGAAGGTCCATGGAATACCTCAAGGAAAATTGTATGGTAGTCAGATGCCTCTCGGATTGACTGCACTTTCAATTGGCCAACAAGAATTTATCAGGCAGTGGATCAATGCTGGGGCTCCTAAAACCGGCGTCGTCGCCGATGCAGCGTTGCTCGACGATACGACACGTCCGCCAGCAGCTGATTTTACACCCCTAGCTCCGCCAGCGAGCGGAGAAGGCTTCCAAATCACGACGGGCAAATTTGATGTGCCTGCGAGTTTCGAACGTGAAATTTTTGTATATCGCCGATTAGGAAACACACAGCCCGTCTTTGTCAATCACATACATACCAAAATGAGGCCTAACAGCCATCATCTTGTATTGTATACGTTTGCACCTGACACAGATCCGTTCTATATCCCTCCTTTTGACATATTCCGTGATCTGCGGAATCCAGATGGAAGCTATATTAATTCAACAGTTGACCAAATGAATTTCCATCTCTTTCTTGGGGGCTCGATGGTCCAAGAAGAAGATTATTGGTTTCCACAAGGAGTTGCCCTTCCGCTTTCAGCGAATACAGGGATTGATTTTAACACCCATTTCATAAACAGGTCATCGCAAACAATCCCAGGAGAGTGTTATGCAAACATCTATACAGTGCCTGCACAAGATATTGAACACATCGCCATGCCTATCTTTAGTTTTACGACAAACATTAACTTGCCACCTCATCGTCAGACGGTGTTGACTAACACATATCCGGATACTATGCAGTCTCCGATCCATGTTTTTATGTTGACTTCACATAATCATGAGTGGGGGCAAAAATTTCAAATCAAGATTTCCGGGGGTCCTCGAAATGGAGAGATCGTCTATGAGAGCACTGACTGGAGTCATCCGTTGGTAAAATCATTTGACCCACCAATTGTCTTGAATAAAGGAGAAGGGTTAACAACAGTTGTTACCTATAATAATACGACCGATAAAACGATCAGCTTTGGCCTGACAAGCAAAGACGAGATGGACGTGATGTATGGGTATTTCTACTAATATTCTCGCGATGATCTTCAGACTATGCATCTTCCTGCCCTTACTCTTTATTTCCCCGGGGCATATTGAGGCTCAGGTACCTGTAAAGCTTAAGATCATTCATTGGAATGATTTTCACGCACAGAATCAACCTATGTCCGTAAAGGGAGTAAACGGCTCGCGATACAATGTCGGAGGCTTTGCATACTTCAAATCGGCCATTGACAGCCTGAAGTATGTTGCTCAGTCGAAGCAGGAAGCATTCCTGGAACTTGATGCCGGCGATAATTTTCAAGGGACTCCGATTTCCGGAGTAACACGCGGCGAATCCCAGATCGAATTGCTGAATTTGCTCCACCCGGATGCAGTCGCACTTGGCAATCACGAGTTCGACTATGGGTGGGAAAATCTTGACAGTTTGATCCGATTTGAAGCCCGATTTGATATTGTAAACGCTAATATCTATCATCCAGACCATTCTTCGTTCGCCAAGCCTTACATCATAAGACAACTCGGAAAGTTAAGAGTTGCAATCATTGGTTTGACCGTCGAACATCTGAATAATCTTACACTCCCTGAAAGAATAAGAGGACTACAAATCGCTACCTATGAGGAGTCACTGCGGACATATTTGAAAGAAATCAAAAAGGAGAAGCCTTCGCTAATCGTAGTTTTGAGTCATATCGGAGTAGATGCCGACCGCAGACTTGCCAACGAATTCCCTCAAGTAAACATTTTTGTTGGAGGTCATTCACATACTCCGCTGAAGGCTCCGATAAAGGAAAATTATTCTCTGATTGTTCAGGCAGGATCACGCGGACAATTTGTTGGAGAGCTTGAATTGGAAATTGATCTCACAGGCGATTCTGTGCTTTCGTACGAGGGGAAACTCATTGAGACCAAGAACGAGATTTTCAAACCAGATTCTGCTATTCTCCGTAGGGTCGAGGAGCTAGAGGCACCGGTGACTGCCAAATATGCAGAGACGATCGGTGTTCTTAAGAAAGATTGGCACGTGAATGATGGCCGACAAAGCAATCTGGCGGCCTTCGAATCCATGGTTTTCAGGACGCGATTGTCAAGCGATATCGGAGTGATCAATTACGGCGGTCTTCGAAAATCACTTCGCGCCGGCAATATTACTATGAGAGATATTTATGAAATAAATCCATTCGAAAATGAACTAGTGTCTTTTGACCTAAGAGGAGATGAAGTCGAACACGCACTGGAATGGATGTTCGACGGGAAAGGGTCGGAATTCTGCGAGTTTTCGGGGTTGACCTGCTCTGTGGATACCTCAGCCAAACCAGGGAATCGAATTCAGAATATCCGTATAGACGGAACGCCTATGGACCCGACAAAAACATATTCGATAGCGACGAATATTTTTGTTGGGTCGCACTTATCCTCTATTTTCGGTCTCAACGATTCAACACATCCTCTCCGTCAATCCGGAGTTACAGACTTCGATCTCATTGTCGAAGCAATTCGAAAGTACAAAGAAATATCAGGCGACTCAGAATCTTGGGTAAAAGGATTATAGTCTGATTACTGAGAGGACATCGCTCTAATGAATTCAGGTACTTTCGAAAGTGCTTCGGTTAGTCTTTCAGGGTGCTTCCCACCGGCTTGCGCGAAATTCGGCCTACCTCCACCCTTTCCTCCGACTACTTCCGATACGAGACCAACAAGTTTACCTGCAACAACTTTTTTCTCTTTCACGATATCGTCTGAGACGAGCGCTATTAGTGAGGCATTACCATCCAGCTTCGTACCAAGCACAATGATTTTCCCATCTCCCATTGTGGACTGCAGCAATTCGGCAAATGACTTAAATTCTTCTGCATTCGCAGCTCTGACTTCCGTCGCAACGGCATTAAAACGAGTACCTTCGATCAGAGAAGTCGACTTGATAATACTTTCGGCTTCGGATTTACGCGAGTTGATTTTGAGCTTAGCGATCTCTTTTTCAAGCTTCCGCTTCTCCTCTTCTAGCTGCTCCCGTTCGCTCAAAAGCACATCATGCTGAGTCATTTGGTCGCTAATCCACTTCTCCACTCCTCGCCCGGTAACCGCTTCAATGCGCCTGGTGCCGCTGGCTATACTGGACTCACTAATGAGTTTGAGCAGCCCAATCTCACTCGTATTCTGAACATGCGTTCCTCCGCAGAATTCTCGCGAAAAAGGACCGAAATCGACAACATTGACACTTGAGCCGTACTTATCTCCAAAGAACATGAGTGCACCCATTTTCTTCGCCTCTTCGAAGGGGATGTTCCGATGGTGCTGCAGCTTGATGGCTTCTCTGATCTTGTCATTGACAAGTTCTTCGATGTTGTGCAGTTCCTCTGCCGCGACCTTCTGGTAGTGTGCAAAGTCGAAGCGCAATCTGTTTTCCGTCACGAGTGAACCGGCCTGATGTACATGCTCTCCGAGGATTTGTCGAAGTGCAGAATGCAGGAGATGCGTTGCAGAGTGGTTCCGCATGATGTCATATCGGCGAGTCCTGTCGATCGTAGCAATTGCCCTGGAGCCCTCAGAGATCGCAGATCCTTCGCCTTCAATGATATGGGCAATCGCTGCACCACCGAGCTTTCGGACGTCTGTTACATGGAAAGGGTTGCCGTCAACCACGAGAACACCGGTGTCAGAAATTTGACCTCCTGACTCAGCGTAAAAAGGTGTTCTATCAAGTACGACTAAATTCTCAGATGCAAGTAATACCGATCCGGCATCTTCAAAACTATCATATCCTGTAAATTTAGACTCAACATCAACAGATTCAGTGGTAGCAATTTCTCTGTGCTTTTTTGAAGCATGGACAAGTTTGCTGCGATTTTTCTGTTCTGTCAGCAATTCGTCAAATTTCTTCATGTCAACCGAGAGACCTCTTTCATGAGCAAGCACTTGAGTGAGATCAATTGGGAATCCAAAGGTGTCGTATAACTTGAACGCTTCTTCACCTCCGATAAATGGCGATTCAGATTCTTCTTCACGAAGTGCAATCTCATCGAATAGAGAAAGCCCACGATCGAGTGTCGCATTGAAGCTCTCCTCTTCTCCTAAGATAACCTTAAATAAATGCTCCCGTCTCTCTTTGAGCTCAGGAAAGACTCCACCCATAGTTTGGACGACGATGGAAGAGAGTTCACAAATAAACGGTTTCCTAAAATCAAGCTTTCTTCCATATCTTGCTGCCCTTCGAAGTACTCTGCGAAGAACGTATCCTCGGCCTTCATTTCCGGGTAACGCACCATCGGCGATCGCGCAACTCAACGTACGGACATGATCAGATAGCACCCGCATGGCTATGTCAGTCTCCTCACTTGAGCCATAGGCAATCCCACTGTTGGCCTCTATCCACTTGATATAGGGAGAGAAGATGTCCGTATCGTAATTTGAGGCTTTGCCCTGCATTACCGCAGTTACACGCTCAAAGCCCATCCCCGTGTCGACATGCTTCTGCGGAAGGTCTTCAAGTACGCCATCAATATTCCTATTATGCTGAATAAATACAAGATTCCAAATTTCTATGACATCTGGTGTTCCGGCATTGACAAGTTTTCCGCCAATCTTATCCGGAGTCTTATCATAATGAATCTCGGAACATGGTCCACAGGGACCAGTTTCTCCCATCTCCCAGAAATTGTCTTTCGGCCCAAAACGGAGGATATGGGACGGATCAATATCTGTGACGGTACCCCAAAGCGTTTCGGCTTCGGTATCTGTTTCGAACACGGTTGCATAAAGTCGCGACTTATCAAGACCCCAAACTTTCGTAAGCAATTCCCAAGCCCAGGCAATTGCTTCTTTCTTATAATAATCTCCAAAACTCCAATTACCAAGCATCTCGAACAGAGTGTGGTGGTATGTATCGCGGCCAACTTCTTCGAGGTCATTATGTTTTCCCGAGACTCTGATACACTTCTGTGTATCCGCGCATCGAGTATAAGGACGAGTTCCTTCGCCAAGGAACACATCCTTAAACTGGTTCATACCCGCATTGGTGAAAAGAAGAGTCTTATCACCGTGAGGGATTACCGGAGCACTAGGAACAATTGTATGCCCTCGCTCACGGAAAAAATTGAGAAAGCTTTGTCGGATTTCCTGAGATGTCATTGAAAGGGTTGAAATTCGGTACAAAAAACCGTATCAGTATTGTCTTGCTAGTCTCTTCGACCTCAATACTACTGGTATAAAACAAAAAAGCGCCGAAATGTTTACTTCCGGCGCACTAAAAAAAAGCTCCTACTCAGGTAATAATTTGGGTGTGGAGACCAATTTCCTCAAGAATTGAACTTACATTCAGGCATTCCGAGATATTCCCGTCGAAGACCAATGATTTGCCTTGAGTGTGGACCTCCCAGGCAATCTTCTCGGCATGTTCTTCAGTGCAATTAATTGCCTTGCATACCTGAAAAATCACCTCGTCAAATGTGTGGAAATTGTCATTAAATAGAACTACCTTGGTGGGTACTTCTATGATAGTTTCCACATCATCATTGAGGAATTCCAGAGTCTCCGTCGAAGCACGAAGACTATCCACCTGCCACAATGCCTCTGCTAAATCAAATATCATTCCCGAATCGAACTAGGATTATTAACACTTCAATAAACACTAACATCGATAAAAGGTCGCGAAGTTTCGCCGGGAAAATTGCGGGACGACGTTATTATCCCAAGAAATTGCGCAAAGGCTTAGTTTTTTGGGCATGCCTCAGGCGACGAATGGCTTTTTCTTTGATCTGGCGCACACGCTCTCTCGTAAGATGAAATTTATCGCCTATCTCTTCAAGTTGCATGGGCGGCTGATCATCAAGCCCATAAAAAAGCTCAAGGACTTCCCTTTCTCTTGTTGAAAGCGTCAATAATGCACGCTTGACCTCTAGCCTAAGGGAATCGTTCATCAAGATCATGTCAGGCGGCAACTGCTGAGGGTCCTGCAGAACATCCAGAAGCCTGTTATCTTCACCTTGTGCAAATGGTGCATCGACGGAAAGGTGTCGACCGGAAATTTTTAATGTCTCCGATACTTCGGCAGAACTCATGTCCAGTTTATCCGCAAGCTCAGAAGCGGTCGGTTCACGTTCAAACTCCTGCTCAAGCTGAGAGAATTTCTTTCCGATCTTATTGAGAGCACCAACTCGGTTCAGAGGTAACCGGACGATTCGCGACTGCTCGGCCAAGGCCTGAAGAATAGATTGGCGAATCCACCAGACCGCATAGGAAATAAATTTGAATCCTCGCGTTTCATCAAAGCGTTTGGCAGCTTTGATCAACCCAAGGTTTCCCTCATTGATCAGGTCACCTAAGGAAAGGCCCTGATTCTGATACTGTTTAGCAACAGATACAACAAATCGCAGATTGGCTTTTACCAATATCTCCAGCGCTCGCTGGCTATCTGGCCCGCTTGCTCTAATACGTCGGGCAAGCTCGATCTCCATAGTGGAGTTCAGAAGATCCATTCTGCCGATCTCCTGCAGGTACATATCCAGCGACTGGCTTTCTCGATTTGTGTATTGTTTTGAAATCCTCATACTGATTTACAGGCTGATAGTCGAAGGCTTATAATAACGATGCTCTAAATACTTCAAAATGAATTTTTTTGTTCCACAATAATTCTCAAGCACTGGGAACCTCTTCGCTTGATCGTATCACTGGCACTACTTTCATCGCATGATATCGATCAAAATAAACCTTCGTAAGAATCGTAAGCTTAGATGCCTTAGCCATGCCGATCGTCAGAGCTTCCCGATGAGATGGAATTATTCCAGTCGCATGTTCAATCTCCAGTGCGGTTTCTGCAAAACTCTGAGCAAACCGTGCGTTGAAGCCGAGGACCCGAACCACCATAAGTAGTCGCAGAACAGCATCACGCTCATCCTGAGTTACTGCAGCTCGGAATAGCTCGAGTGCATTAAACATCGTTGTGTAACAGATTCCAGTAGTCAAAGCTTCTCTCAGGATGGTCTTCCCCTTCTGCGATGCAAGGAGATAGTCGGTCATTATGTCGGTCTCGATCAGGAACTGCATCTTGTAAAATCTGAATGTTAGCAGTAACCAACCACTCTCTTGCCAAAATCTGTTTGCGCCAGCGTACCTTCTACCGCGAGAGCCAAGGCAACGATGGCCGGTTCAAGCTGCTGGATTCGTGAGATCTCCTCCACCTCACTTCGTGATCCTTCATTTCTTGCATCCCACAATACCATTTCAACGGGCATTCCGTCCTCCATGCTAGGATGCGGCTCCTGTAATTCTATGAGCCACGACCTGGAATCTGTTAAGCGAAGAATTCCTTGCGAATGAATTGGGCGAACTGACATACTGACAAAGCTTGGTAGTTGTCAAAGGGCTAACCTATTGGTACGAGGCTTTGTTCCGACGGACTTAGTACAAACGAAGGAAAGCTCAGTAGACAATTACCTCATTGCCCCCACGTTCCTTCGCTTTATCAAGGGCCATTTTAGCACAAGTGAGAATATCATCAGTAGTCGAGTTGCGACGTGCACCTGCCAGACCAATACTTGTTGTGATAGAAAAACTCTTTCTGCCGAGAGCGATGACTTCACTGACAATCTTTTGACGGACTTTCTCACTCCAGAGATAAGCTTCCTCATCAGTCATCTTGATAAGCAAGACTGCGAATGTGTATTCACCCACACGAGCCAAAACATCGAATGGCTGCTTCAGATACTGGAGAACTCCAGTCAAAGCGAGAACGATGGTGTCGAGGTCTTCCTGGTTAAACCGTTCGGCGAACTGAACAATATCATCGATCTCAAAAAGGATAACCGATAAGGGTTCATCGAATTCTTTGGCGCGAGCAAGTTCTTCACCGAGCCGCTCATCGAAACCACGTTTGTTCAGAATACCTGTCAGGATGTCAGTCAATGCTCTGTCATGCACGATCTCGCTCAAGGCAAGGATCTCTAATGCCGCTGCCGCACTTCGCGTAAGATGCTCGAGCGCCTCAATATCGACATCAGTAAATCTTGCAGTTTCAGAATGCTCTACAGCTAATGCTCCGTAATTCTTCTGGGACGTCCTGATTGGGATCACCAGAAAAGAATGCCCGACTGATTTTTCGCGAGATTCATCCAAAGAGAATCGCGTGCTCTGTTGGGTCAGGGAGTCAATGCGTTCACTTTTGCCCGTTCTCAGACACTTTCCGATTATGCTTTCAGCAAGGTCAATGCGAGTCTTCGGAGCAATGTAGCTCTCACTCGCTTTTGCCTGCAGATTATGTATGCCCCATGCGCGTTGGGCAACGTCAAATGAAATCGTGGCAAACCACTCCCAATCGATCAGCTCGCCGGCAGCCTCACTGAGCGCCCGAAGAATATATTCAGCAGTGCGCTCCGAATCACGGGGTGCATGAAGAGAAAAGTCAGCCGAGGAAAGATGATGTAATTTCCGCGCAGACTCCAAAGTCCGTGCAGAGGAGAGCAGATCGTAAGTCTCGATATAAGAACGGACAAGTCCGGATATCAAGCGGGAATATTCTGTCAATAACCGCAGCGTCTCCGCGGAGAATTGGTCTTCAATAAGTGAATCGACTGCGACTACTGCCACGAGGGAATCACCAAAGAATACGGGCATCGCGGCAAATGAACGGACTCCGATTACATCCGTATAATATGGAATCAGATCGTATTCAGCTTGTGGAGCGATTCGCTGGATCAATTGAGGTTCTGCGCGAATAGCCGTCTTACTCACAGCATCATTTTCGATGGAATACCGCCGTTCGGGCACGAGATATTTAAAAGCGAAATCATCAAGTGATGCACATTCCAATACGAGATGTTGCTTCCGCGAATTCATCCAAAAAAAGAGCGCGCTCTGTGCTTCGACATGCTCACGAAGTAACTCAAGCAGCTCCGAAAGCATCATAACAAAATCCTTTCGCGGCTCACGAGGTTCACCGGACCGGCGCGGGACTGAGTCGAAACCTCGCAGTGAATCTAAATATACCTTTATCGAAGGTTCGATGACCTCCTTATACGATATCTCCTGTTCAGCGATCGCTGGCTGCTCAATGTCGTCTTCGATCGCTTCTGACCCATAATTCGAAGATTCCTCAGATATGATCGTGGGCCCTTCTTGAAGAATCAGGGTTTCTTCCTCCTCGTACTCGATACCAGGCTGCTCGGTTTCTGATGATGTAGTTACAATTATTCGAATCTCCTCAGGTTCAGGTGGTGGGATCGTATCAGCAGAATTTGGGAGAGAAACTGGTGATGGAAAAGCGCCTGATTCCGGGACATCTTCTTTCTTCGGGATCTTCTTCACCCGAATTAGCGATCGCTCTTCATCCGAGAAATATGGGGCAGAAAGAGGATGAATCGGAGCAGGGGCTGCATCCCAATGATGTTCGGCATCCTCATTTGTTGAATCTGCTTTTCCTCCAAAGAGCTTAGATGAGATTTTTGTACCGCCACCCAAGATATCACCTTTCATAGAGCGAATCCGGGGAATTGCATTTCTCAAAAAACCAGGCCGCGGTGCATTCTCCTCGGAGGCAGCGCGTTCGATCTCAAAGTCATCGAAGGTAATACGCCTAACTGGACGCTTGGAATCGTCCTCATCACCCTCTTTCGGCAGACTCCTATTTTCGTCTTCTTCCGTCATCATACAAATTTACGAACACTTTGCCTAACGAAGCAACTCTACGACAGTTTCCTGCTTGGATCGTTGAACCGTAGCAAAGCTCTTACCTTCTTTATCGATTGATTTTGATTCAATCTTCATCGAGAATGATTTTTCTTCTGTCCTACGACTATACGCCAACATCCCTGTTCGAATATCTAAGTATCGTACATCCTTATTTTCATACGTGAATGTAGGAAGAGTGGTGCGGTAGACCGTATCGTCAAGAACCCTCTCGACTGGACTTAGACTCGCCTCCTCCGAAAAGACGGCATACACCCTAGAATCCTTCTCCTCAAGCCGTAACACCGTCTGCTTGAAATTCTTTTGCATAGGGAATGTCAAGTTACCCCAAACTGCATCGTCCTCTTTGTAGGATGTTGTGAAAGAAGAGTCCTTGCCAACTGAATCCTCAGGAAGGAACGGAAAAATATTATCGAAATCGTTCTTCAACGTCGCCGACACTTGATCTTCAAGAGTGCTCTGCTCATCATCTGTTTGGAGTGAGTCTTCGAGTCCGGCATAGATCTCATCAACTACATTGTAATATCCGTAAAAATCTTTATCCGATCCGGTAGAATCGTAGATCCCCCCAAAGTCATACCCTCCCAATACCCCTATCCGAGAGAAGAGCGGATTGCTCCGGTCCTCGAAGCGTGCCGAGGAAAATGAATTCTGGACACCATTATTATCTATGGTGTGATGGATGGAGTCAATTCGAAGCTGAAAATCTGTCGCATCATTTATTCGCCTTGACCGCACGGTGATGGTAATGAAGAAATTTGTGGATGCGGAGGCTTTGTCGTTCGGTTTTAAAGTAAGCCAATCGCCGACTCGAAAAAGATCGTCGGAATTCTTAATGGATACCTGTCGCTTGAAACTCAGTTTGTAATGGAACACGTCTCCGACGGCAGGCTTAAGTCGTAATACACAACTACCGCCGACTTCCTTTCCCGATTGGGACGGGTTGATAAGTGGCTGGGCACTAAGTGATTGTGACAGCATCAGAACAACAAAGGTAACACTCGTTATTTTCATTCGATCGCTTAATTACATTCAGTGGAGTTATTTCAGAAGTTCGACTTTTGTATTGCTCTTTGCGTTCTCTTCCGTAGTGATCGACTTGCCTACTGCTTGCGCGGACTCGAGGGTGAGTGTGTAGATCTTGTCTTCAAATACGTTTCTGTAGACTAGCATTCCTGATGCGTCTTCAACGCGTATTTCTTCCTTCGTAGACATTGTGCAATTGCTCAGAGTTGCCTTCACCGGTCCTTCTTCGATCACGGAACGCACCGGTCTCGCTACCGAACTTGTCGAAAACGCGGCCAACGTCTTATCACCTCGTTCTTCAAACCCAGTCAGGATTTGCTTAATGGTTACCTGCATAGGAAACGTTACCGATGCAGCGATAGGGATATTCTCTTCATACTCAGTCCTCTGCGTTGAATCCTTGGCAAGAGGTACATCGGGATAGTGCATGAGGGTTTCGAGAATGTACTGGCCTATTCTTGCATTGATCTGGTTCTTGATCGCTTCACCTTGTTTTATCTTTATTGAATCGGGGTAAGGCTTCAATATCTTCGTGATGATATTTGAAGTACCATAGACTTCCTTGATGTCCCCAAATTTCGTAATGATAATTCCGATATCTTCCCCCAAAAAAGCTGCGAAAGTTGCGAATCTGGGATCATTTCTATCTGCGGTCCGGCTGCTGGAAAGCTCTATTTTCATTGTATCCTGAGTAAGCTTAACACTTACAGAATCAAACTTCACAGTCATGTCCACGCTGGAATCGGCGCGTATCGCTCGCACAGTTTCACGAATGTAAATGGAATTATCAGCTGAGGCCGATTGGTGCATTGGTGGCTGATCGGGAGCAGAGCCATTTTCGGTGGAGACAGAGTGCTGAAAAATATGATACCGGTATGTATCCCCAACTTTCGGTCTTATAAAGATCCGATGCTCTTTCTCTGAGATAGTAACAACTTTCGCCGTTTCAGAGCTGTCATAAACCGGGGCCGGAGTGCCGGGAGGAGATCCACCTTCCTTCCTACATGACGATAAAGAGTAAGAGAAAAAAATAACAGCACTAAAGAAAACAATAGTCTTAGAAAATTTCATTTTAGGTTCGGTTGGTTTATCGAGTATATGACGATGCCATGCAAAAATACCACAGAACCAAGCCGTGGCACTGAAGTAGAACATAATCCCCGGAACAGATGGCCATTGTGAAGCCTGTATTGGCCTGTGCAACAAAGAATGATACTTCGGAACTGGTGACTCGTCAAGGAGCGACTAACACAAATTTTTGAGTGAGGACGTCATGTAGGGAGGTCATTCGAATTAGATAACAGCCCGAGGGAATTCCATCGAGCTCGAACAGTCGGGAATGTGCGCCCGCCTGCGAGGGAAAACCTGCCAAGTGCCGTACGAGTATCCCTGAGAGATCAACGAGATCAAAAGTCACGTCACAATGGTCAGGCAGATAGTAATTAAGCGAAATTGTTTTTGATCGTGATGGATTGGGATACGGGATGTAAAGAGAGGCATGTGATGAATGGAGAGTAACTGGCATTCCAACTGCACTTGTTCCTTGTTTTGGGAAATTCACGAATACGAAAACGTCTGCGTCACCCGCGCCCTCACGATTCTGAGTCCAGGTGGCTGCGTAAACGCTGTCAAACGCATCACTCGTCGTATGATCCCCTATGTACGGCGCCGTGCTATCAGTCTTCTCTACCACTAGCGGATTAAATGCAGCATTGATCATTTCAGGCTGGTCGCTAAGAGTATTACTCAACCGAATGCGATAAGGTGCAGTCAGGATATTACCCGGATCAGCTTCCGATGAATAGTAGAGTGCGTATGCCACCCCTGTCTTTTGATCGACACTCACCCAAGGATCGAAACGGTCAAATCCATCAAGCGAGCCGATGAACTGCGGTGTAGACCAATCCTGTCCGTTATTCTCCGAATATACGTACTGCAATATGGCAGCGCCTCCCTGGAAATCACCATAGATCGCATGTATGCGACCGCTTGAAAGATCAACATCAAGAGTGAAATACGGGAATGCAGCAAATCCTTGGCTTCCCTTCAGTCCGGTATACCCTGAATCCGGGCCAAATGTGAATTGAGGGTAGCTGTTGAAAGTAAAGGGCAGTAGCGGAGTAGTGAATGTTGATCCCCCATCGGCGGAAACAAACAACTCATGCCCAATACCCAATGAATCTGTACATGTAACATATACTTCGCCGTGCTTTCCGGTTTTGCATGTCTGGTAGTCATCACTTACTCCGAGGAATTTCGGTGTACTCCACCTCTTGCCCTGATCGTCGCTCCAAGCAATCATAACTCCCTCTTCGAGAAACATCAGCGGATCCGAATAGTATTGATTCCACACCGCATAGACTCTTCCGTTGTGAGAACTGGCAGTTGAATTATCTGCCACTATGAATACGCCATCCGGATGGCCGGAAGTCGTAATGGAGTTGTCAGGAGGTGTCACATTCTTCCATGTTGTGCCATCGGCCGAAAATGCGACACTGACTCTGCCACCGGAGTCTACCCCATCATTTGTTATGTAAGCATAATAAAAATCTCCATTATTGTCTGCCGCAATTGAAGGTTCACCATAGATATAGAGATCCGGATTAACAGGAAGTGGAAGTCTGGACATTGCCCATGAGCGGCCTCTATCCGTGGAAGCATAAACAAGCATTCCATGAGTATCCATGTCATCAAAATCGGATGCTGCCCCGACAACAATGACGTTCTTGTTCTTACGACTTATCGAGACAGCGGCGTTATCCTGATTCAACGGAGCATTTGAAATGTCAACGACGAGAGTACTATCGGTTTGGGAAGTTTGTGCGGAAATGCGAGGTGAAAGAAATGCCAGAAGAACAAAAACGAAATAGAATTTTTTCATATCGGTAATCAACGAAAGTGGTATGGAATTCGAGCTCGGGGTGAAAGAGGCAATTTATTAACAAGATCCACAGGAAAAAATTCTTCTCAGCATACCCTCACAAGGCCACTTGTCAGTTTCATAGCGATTGAAAACCTACGAACCTCGCTATTCCGGAAATGGAATCGGATGGTTAACCAGATAACGAAGAAAAAAATCTGCAGTCAGATCAATAGCTTTCTCCAAAGCTGAAGTACTCCCTTTAAAAGGATGTTCAGCGCCAAATGTATGTCCAGTATTCTGAATAATATCCAATTCAGCGAACCGTTTCGAAGCTTCGCCATAGATGCTCTCTGATTCCTCAGGCTTCGCAGTCAGATCCTCACTTCCAACAACGACTAACAGTCCCTTCTCTTGTGATGTCAGTTTCTTTGCAGATGCGGGGATATTGAACTTATCCTTGTTTACCTCTATATCCTCAAGGAGTGAAAGGTTCAACCGCATGCTTTGTCCGGTGCGGGCATTCTGAATTTCTGCATATCCTTGTGAGCGCCACTCCTGCCTTTGGCGCGCTGTATAACGATCAAAATGGCTAACTGGCGCCCAGGCTGCAACAGCTCGGACCAGCCTTTGACGGACGCCCGCCAAGATCGCGATCGATGCTCCCCGCGAATGCCCGTGTAATCCGATTGCATCCGAATTAACTTCTTCGGCTGCAATTGGGATGTTATCGAGCGAAATGAGTTGGTCTATGACATCGCTTAATTCCTCAAGTTCACGAGAAAAGGTATTTTCCGCGAAACGATCAAGTTCACTGAATGTCAATAGATCCTCACCTACACCATTATGGGAAAAATTAAATGCTACGCTCACAAATCCGCGAGCTGCAATCTGGTCGCAAATATTTGGGAACGGACCCCAATCTTTGAATCCTTTGAATCCGTGTATGAAAATGATGATGGGCTTCCTTCGTCCATTCGACACATATCGGAGGTCTGCTCGGAGTTTTTCACCTTCACGTGACCGCAGAACGAATTTCTCATGAATCATAGGTATTTCCAATCGGATTAGTCGTTGAGCATACGTCCCGGGCAGTACTCTTAATCTCACTTGGGAGCATAAAAGCTGGTGTGCGGCGCATTTTTATCGTAATTTTGTAAACTTAACATTTTATTATTTCCACGAATTCAATGAAAATCAACGTACAAAAAGCTAATTGGAAGACATTTCGGACGGATTCTGTCGTATTTTTTCAACCCGAAGACAAGAAATGGCTCGAAAATTCCTTGCAATATTATGGCAAGAATACCCCGCTCCACGGGCAGGCCTCTCAGATGATTGCTAGCGGAGATATGTCGGGCAAGAAAGACGAGCAGATCGTTCTCTATCCGGCATCCGGTGAAGTCACGCCGAAGCGTATTGTACTGATTGGACTCGGGAAGCCAGATAAGATCTCACTTGAGCAAGTCCGCCGCGCAGCTGCCAGAGCAGTAAAGAAAGCCCAGACGCTGAAATCTAAGACGATCGCAATGTACCTCCCGCGAGTCGGGAAGAACTCAGGAGAAATTGTCGCGGCAGCAGCAGTAGAAGGTATCCTCTTGGGCCTTTATAAGTTTGATCGCTTTTTCAAGAAGGAGGAGCCGGTGACTCCAATCGAGACGATCACATTCTTGACCGACGATGGAAAAATATTCGGTTCTACAGTCGCCCAAGTTGCAAAAGCAGTTCAGCGTGCAGAGCTAATTTCTCAGGCAACAATATTTGCCAGGGATATGGAGAATGAGCCTTCGAATAATAAATTTCCGGAGACGCTTGCCAAATGGGCCAGTGAAGCGGGTCGGAAAAGTGGATTCAAAGTGACAGCATTCGGGCCTGCCGAACTTCGAAAAAATAAGATGGTGGGCATTCTCGCTGTCAACCAAGGAAGTGTTAAGGAAGCTCGATTTATCATAATGGAGTATAAAGGCTCCAAGAAAGCAGACTCCAAACCAATTGTGTTAGTTGGAAAAGGTATCACGTTCGATACTGGCGGTATCTCGATCAAACCTGCGGCCGGTATGGGTGACATGAAAAGTGATATGTCTGGTGCTGCGACTGTGATCGCTACGCTAAAGGCGGTTGCGGAGTTGAAACTTCCTATTAACGTTATTGGCTTGGTTTCAAGTGCTGAGAACATGCCTTCCGGTAGCGCCACCAGACCCGGCGATATCATCACCTATGCGAATGGACTCTCTGCTGAAATCGACAATACGGATGCCGAGGGTAGACTCGTACTCGCTGATGCCCTTATCTGGGCTCAAAAGTATAACCCAAAGTCCGTCATCGACCTTGCGACGTTGACAGGAGCTTGCGTGGTTGCGCTAGGCCATGTCACGACAGGAATGATGGGAACAGACGAAGCGATGAAAAAACAGCTCAAGAAGATTGGTGATGAGGTCTACGAGCGTGTATGCGAACTTCCGATCTATGAGGAATATGAAGAGCTTATCAAATCTGATGTTGCTGATATCAAGAATGTCGGCGGCAGATGGGCGGGTGCGATTACGGCTGCACTCTTCCTGAAGAGATTCACCGATTACCCCTGGATCCATCTTGACATCGCAGGAACGGCCAGGAGTGAGGCAGCCTCAGACTATATACCCAAAGGCGGTACCGGCGTTGCCGTACGTCTGCTGACTCACATGCTCATTGAAGAGTCAGGAAAAAAGTAAAACCTGAAAGTACTTTCTAAAGGGTCGGAATATCCGACCCTTTTTTTTATCCTTTTTTCATGAGATCCTTTTCGTGCTGCTCATCAAGCTCCTTCTGATGACGCTTCTCTTCAAGTTCTTCAATTTCCATCGCCACAGCAAGTTCATTTGCTTTGGATCGGAGTTCAATCTGGTAATAGAGAGCCGGCATAACGATCAGCGTGAGGACCATGGCGCTTGCAAGCCCACCCACAATGACCGTTGCCAACGGCCGTTGAACATCCGAGCCAATTCCGGAAGCGAGCGAAGCCGGGATCAATCCCAATAGTGCCACAAGCATCATCATCATGATCGGCCGTAATTCTTCGGCAGATCCTCTCATGACTGCATCCTTCAAATTGAGTTTTTCATGAATTCGGAGGTGATTAAAACGACTCACCAAAAGGACTCCAGACATCACTGCGACACCGAAAAGGGAAATGAATCCTACTCCGCTCGACACAGAAATATTGATGCCACGAATCCATAATGCTAGTATGCCTCCAACAAGCGCTAGTGGAACGTTCACCAATACAATCAGTGCATATTTGGCGGACTTAAATGTCATAAAGAGCAGAGAAAAAATCAGAAAGAGCGTAATTGGCAGTATTACCTGTAGATGTTTCTTAGCACGACTCAGATTCTCGAACTGCCCTCCCCAGTCAATACTATAACCTTGCGGCAGATGGATCAGGGATGCTATCTTCTTTTGCGCTTCATCCACAAACGATCCCTGGTCACGCCCGCGAACATTGGTACGGACTCCGACTTGTCTATGTCCGTCCTCGCGTGCGATGATCGTAGCGCCATCCTCAATTCCGATATCGGCTAGCTCAGAAAGTGGTATCCGTTGACCACTCGGTGAGGTTACCTCTAAGTGAAGGACTTCGTCAACAGTTGATCGGGTATTCGCTTGGTAACGAACAATGATATCGAATTTGCGCTCGCCTTCATAGAGATTTGAAACTGGCTTCCCGGCGACTGCAAGTTCGATCACGTCTTCGATGTCCCTGACGTTGATTCCATATCGTGCCGCAGATTGCCTGTTCACTTTTATCCGCAGTTGAGCTTGGTCACCTTCTTCTTCAATCCCGCAATCGGTAGCCCCGTTAATAGTCCTTATGGATTGATAGATTGTATCAGCATATTTGCGAAGTTTGGACAAGTCGTTGCCATTGACAAGAATGGCCAAATCCGCAGATGATCCTGTGACCGCCTCAGTGACATTATCGAGGATAGGTTGAGAAAAACTAAAAAGCGCACCTTGTATCTTCGACTCTAACGACGCTTTGATATTTTCGATCAGCAGATGTTTATCGATTCCGGAAGGCCACGAACTATATGGAGTCAATTCGACATGGGTTTCAATTCTGTTCGGTCCATAGGGATCTGTCCCATCGTCATTGCGTCCCAACTGGGTAATCACTGCTCGAACCTCGGGATAATTACCGACAGCTTCTCTAATCAAGGGCGGATAATTTGCCGCCTCTGCAAGTGAAATTCCCGCGGGAAGAACGGTGCGGATCACGATCGCCCCTTCATCGAGTTCGGGCAAGAACTCTGTTCCAAGTTTCAAGCCGAGATAAAGCGCGCCGATGACGACGAGAAGCCCTATCGCCAGTGTAGATTTTCTTTTTGAGATGAGGACCACGATCAGTCGGTCATATAGTCTCTGCACTCCGCTAAAGATAGGGTTTTTCCACTCACTCACCTTTCCAGACTTGAAAAAGTAGGTTGCGAGTACTGGAACAAGTGTCAGGGCTAGTAGTAATGAACCTGCAATTGCAAAGCTTAGAGTATAGGCCATCGGTGAGAACAATTTTCCTTCGACACGAGTCAATGTGAAGAGAGGTAAATAAGCAAGGATGATTATGATGACTGAAAAAAATATTTGCCTATCAACGTCTTGAGTTGCTTCGATAATGAGACGCAACTTCCCCTTCTCGTGATGCTCTTCCGGAGAACTCTTGACGAGTCGGCGCATGATCGATTCGATCATGATCACCGCACCATCTACAATGATTCCAAAATCGATAGCACCCAGCGATAGCAGATTCGCCGGAATTCCCGTCATTTTCATAACAATGAAGGCCCAAAGAAGAGACAGTGGAATTGTCACTGCTGCAAGCAACGCTGCTCGGACATTCCCGAGAAAAAATAATAAGATTATCACAACGATCGTTACTCCCTCAATGAGTGTATGACTGACGGTGTGAAGGGTTTGTTCAACAAGTTCTGTTCGATCGTATAGAGTGATCATCTCTACTCCGGATGGGAGCGAGGCCTTGACTTCCTCGATCTTTTCCTTAAGTCCCTCAATGACTTCAGAAGGATTCTCCCCCCTTCGCATTAGTACCAATCCTTGTACTCCGTTAGATACATCCTTTTTGCGTGAGTTATCACTATAGCCAAGAACTCCTGACGGCGTCAGAGAAGTAATTTCGATCGTGCCCACATCTCGAATGTAGGTTGCCGTGCCAGTTGTAGAACTGGTCTGCAATACAATATCGCCGATGTCTTCAGGTTTCTCGATTCTGCCGATACCACGTATTGCCAATCCCTGACTCCCTCGCTCAATAATATTCCCTCCAGTGTTAGCATTATTCGCCTGAATAGCATTCTGAACGGCGTTGATCGTAAGACCATATTTGCGCAATCGGATAGGATCGATCACAACGCTGTATTGCTTGACTAGGCCTCCGAAATTCACAATATCGGCAATGCCCTTCGCTTGTAGGAGCTTCGGGATGACCACCCAATCTTGCAGAGTGCGCAGATCCATTGCCGAAAAATCTGTCTTGCTTTCGAGAACGTATCGAAAGATCTCACCCACAGGAGTCGATAGCGGCGCAAGTTCCGGAGTGAGGCCATCCGGAATATCTGCATCACGAAGTTTCTCGATTACCTGCTGACGAGCGAAGTAGTCATCGGTTCCTTCATCGAAAGTCAATCGAACGATCGAGAGTCCAAAAATTGTCCGCGACCTTCGGTTTACTACTCGAGGTACGGAGTTGAGCGCACGCTCCAGAGGTATTGTCACCTGAGATTCGACCTCTGCAGCAGCTCTCCCGGGATACTTAGTGATCACATCAACTTCGGTGTCGGCTACATCGGGATAGGCTTCGATCTTCAAAGTGAGATAAGCCGCGATTCCCCCGACAATAATCAGTAAGCCGAACAATACGGTGAGCATTCGCTGCCTTAAAGCAAAATGGACGAGTTTACGAATCATGGATTCAAATTAATATTGGATGTTCTGAAGGAAATTCATTCCCGCTTGCAATTAAGAGCCGAAACTCAAACCCTTTAGGAGAATCGCTCCTCGAGTCACTACCGGCTCTCCCTGGGACAAGCCTGAAAGCACGACAAATGAATTCCCGGTTTGAGAGCCCAGAAAAACCTCGCGGCGTACAAAGACGCCATTGGTCTTCTTTATGAACACATAGGATTTCCCCTGTACCGAAATTACTGCCTCTGCAGGAACCACGAACCTTCTTGCTATATCAACTCCGAAGGAGGCTTTAGCGAACATCCCCGGACGGAGAGTATATTTTTTTTCAGAAAGATTAATTCGGACATTGAATGTGCGTGTAGATGGATCCAGCGCTTTTCCAATATCGATGACCTTTCCATGCATGATCTCTCCTCTGTATGCATCGAACTCGATTTGCGAATCTTCACCAAGTTGCACGTTTGAGATCTCTGCTTCAGGTACATTGGCAATCAAGAGTGACGTGTTGGCCGGTAGCCGCGTAAGTTCATTCGGCGAGAGTCCGGCAGCAAGCAATCGAGACTTCAAGCCTGTTAGCGCAACTTCTGTTGTGCGTAAATCACTTTCCGCTTGGATCACTTCTTTTCCCGCTACCGCATTATGAGCAAACAGGTCCTTCAGCCGCTCCACTTCGCGTTTTCCACGTGCTTGATCATTGAGAGATTTGCTGTAATCGGTAAAGAGTTGTGTAAGATCGGCATTCTCAAAAATTGGAACTGGGACACCATCGGCGGCTTCAGTAGTACTGAAAACAATCCGCGCAGGGCTTGTCGTCGTAACGGAAACATTTCTTGTCGAAGCGGAGTCGATCTCAAATAGATGGGCCGAAGAGTCGAGGGCAGAAAAGGTGATCTCTTCCCCGCCGGCAGTGACCTTCGGTGCTGCAAGTCGTGCGGTAGTTACGGTATCGTTGCTCTTTTGCGGTTTTGGTGTTTCAGTGGCCGAGCAACCCATTAGCGCAACGATCGAGAAATAATGAACGGTTAGAATCGCTCTTTTTAGTTTATTGAACAGCATAAAGTATGTCCTTTCCAATGAGATAATCCAAAGTAATAAGGCTTTTGGCGTATGCCTCCAAAGCATCGACAAACAGTTGGTGAAGTTCATTTTCAGTACGGATCGCATCAAGAAAATCAATAAGCGAGGTACTTCCCCGTCGATACGAATACTCGACAGATATTCTGACGGACTTTGATTTCTGGATAATGTTATCACGGAGCTTCACGAGCGACAAGCGTTTCGTGTTCGCATCGGAAAGGGCACTGGCGATCTCGGCCCGAAGTTGCAGAATCGCAGCGTTCGTTTGTGTTTGTGCTTCCGACGAAAGTGCTTCTGCCTTCTCAATTTCACCTTGATGGCGATCGAAAAACGGGAGCGGAGCTGAGAAACTCGCTCCCCAAAACGTAGTGCCCTGCTGCCGGTTCGCATCGAGAGAAACAGTGAGATCGATCGCGGCTAGCGACTTCTGCAACTCCAGCTGGGCTTTGGATGCCTCCTCGGCTTTTGCAAGTGCCCTAATATCACTTCGCTGTGCTAATGCAATGCTCATCAAGCTATCCATAGCCGGAAGCAGCACATCTGCTTTCAATGTCAGAGTCGATAGTAAGGTAGTATCAGGTTGAATCAAGATTGATTCATTTTGTATTTTGCGCCCAAGGAGCATTGACAGTGAGGTTGCGACGGCCCTGCTTTGTTCTTGGGAGGCCATTGCTTCCAAAGAAATTTTTTCTCGTTCCACTTCGGTTCGAGTCAGATCAACTTCTGCGATTTCCTGACCTGCGACGCGGATCCGATCAAGACTCACCAGCGAATCAAAGAGTGCCAAATTCTCTTCAGCCACGGCAGCCTTCTCCAAGGCAGTCACGAGGTCGAGGTATGATGCCTTAACAGCATATACCGTTTGCCGTATAGCGTCCTCATACCGAAGTTCGGATAAATCATGCTGAAGGTGCGCATATTTTAGCCTTGCTTCTCGCTTCCCACCTAGTTCGAACGGTAGCGAAAGCGAGGCTCCGTAATATTTATCTGCAGGCCCCAATCCGTTAGAGGGCAGAATGTCGCCGATAAGTGTCAAATTTGGGTTTGGGCGTAACCCTGCAGTTGAAATATCTCCCTCAGCGGCGGAGATTTCGTACTCTATGGCCTTGAGACTAACATTGTGCGTTACAGCCTCATCTATTGCGGTCTTGAGACCAAGCCTTTCGATAACTTGAGCGTAACATCGATCCAAGGGCAGGGGGAATGAGGTGATGAGAATTAACAGCCACCGAACCAGGTGAAATTTTAAAGTAGTTCTTACATACATATAACAGCAATACGATTATTCGAGCATGAATGAATCAAGAGATGGCCTGCTTTTCAAGCAGTTACTCCATTTACTAATTGATTAAGGAGAATTAGGGCAGCATGGACTGCACTCGAAGGACCCGGCTCAAATAAGAATTCGCTGGTAACTTATAATACGATCCAGGACGGGTATAGCATCGAAGGAAAGTTCGTTGGACTCCGGACGTGGCAAAGTACTTCTCTCGCCAATCGATGAGGATAGGATTGCATCGGCAATTCCGGGGCTATCTTCATCTTCGGCAACAACATTCTTCACGCGGTTGCCATCTGCAATACGACGGTGATCTCGAGAACTGAATTTTTGAAATTGACTAGTTCGAACCGAGGCGTCGAATGAAGAGATATGATGCACTGAACCGGTATCGAAAAGTGAATCAGAGATCGAGGGATCATCAACGAAGGTGATACTGCCTTTTACGGAAGCGCAAAGGACATCGATATTAACCGTATCGCACGTAAAAACACCCAGATAGAGCAAGAATATGACCTTGCCGCAAAAACGGATGAGCCTCATCGAGCGCGTAGCGCTGCTGAGTTGATGTCCGTCCGATATCAATCTGAAGTATTGAAACATGATTCACCTCTATTTACAAAAAAAAGTAAAAAAAGTTTCAGGGCCCTCTACCAAACGTCCCTGGAATTTGCCAGAAACTAAGAGGATAAATTTGGGATGGTACGAAATTCAACGCCGTATATTCGTGTTCTAATCAATTCGTATTCGCATAGTATTTATTTTACCAGTGCATTCCCTATGAAATATTTCTCAAAATCACTCACTTTTGTTGTTCTTTTCTCGGTCGCATTCCAATTGTCAGGTTGCGGAGATGCAGATCTAAAAAGTGCCAAACTTTACCGCATTCAGCATAATTGGGTGAAGGCAAATGATATGCTCGAAAAAGCAGTACAGGGCGACCCAACTAATGACGAGGCCTGGGCACTGTATGTAACGAACTTATATGATCTCAAGCGTTACGAAAAAATTGCAGATGTTATCGATACTGCACGCCTCTATGCCATAAAGAACAGGGCGCAAGTCGAGCTTGTCCGTCACAATACATGGGTGGAGCTCTATAACGGAGGATTGAATGCCTATAATCAGAATCCCGACAGCAAAGAGCAGCAACAAGCAGCCATTGGGTTGTTAGAATCCGCGATGAAAGTTGCTCCGGATCAGCCGGAAACTTATGAGTTACTTGGTGACGTCTACTTCTCAGCGCAGGATACAGCCAAGTATATCTCGACTTATGAGGATGCACTTAAGCAGGTCCGGTCGATACATGATCAGGGTGTGGCACTTGGCCTCATCGTCAAAATGGAACCATCGCAAGTAGAATCAGCTATTGGGGGCTCACCTTCCAAAGACACTGTCGTTTACCTAGGCGGATCTGATAGCGCACGAGTGTATTACTACCGTTCGAACGACGGATTTTTTTATTTTGAAAAGGCTCCGAAGCCGCCCCGCAAATGGCAACTTACAGGCTGGCGCTTTACGAACACGTATGCTGTTGGCATGCAGCCAATGCGTATCTCCACGAACCCGTATCGACAGCTTGCCAGCTACTACTACGAAAAAGGAAATAAAGCGATTGCACAGAATAACAAGGCGAAGGCGGAGGAGTATTATAATCAGGCCGTACCTCTGTTGATTGCAATCCAGCGTCTCGATCCATCGGATGAGAGCGCGGGGACCTATATTCCGGAGATCTATAGGAAGCTTGATCAGCCCGAAAAGGCAAAATCCGAATACGAGCGTATGATTGCAGAGCATCCTTCAAAGAATCTATATTCTGCATACGGATATGTCCTCTTGAAATCGGAGGATTATGAAGGCGCCGTCGCAGCATTCCAGAAAGCATTAGACATCGACCCCGCGTATGAAACGGCGCTTTATGACATTGCAGCCGCATATAAGAACTGGGCTGCAGCAGACCAGAAGAAAGCACCTAAAGAGGAACCGAAGAAGGAAACAAAAAAGGATTCGAAAAAGGATCAGAAGACCGATCAAAAAACGGATGCCGTTCGACTGAAACTTGAAAAATCTACTGATTACTTCGAAAAAGTTATTGCACTCGATAAGAAGGAATACAACTCCTACATGAATTTGATGGAGAATTACGATATACTTGGCAAACCTGATAAGACGAAAGAGGCATTGGCTGCTCTTGAGTCGCTCAAGAACACGGACGTGGCAAAAGATGCAGGCTATTGGAATGTGCTTGGCAAAGTATATGTGCGCATTAACCGGCCTTCGGAATCCGCAGAGGCATTCAAAAAGGCGGATCAGTTACAAGGTAAATAATTTTTAGAACTAACTCTACATGGATAACAACAATAACGACCCACAACAGGGACAACAGTTACAGATCGAACTTGGTGAGAAAGAAGCCGAAGGGATTTATTCGAATCTCGCGATCATAACTCACTCGCCTGCTGAATTTATTATCGATTACACGCGCGTTACCCCTGGTGTGCCGAAGGCCCGCGTGCTTTCGAGGATCATCATGACTCCGCAGCACATGAAGCTGCTTATCGGAGCAATGAAGGAGAATCTTGACCGTTACGAATCACAGTATGGCGAGATCCGCGTCGAAGGCGCTCAGGCGAACCATCCGTTTGGCTTTCGGACTGGTCCGATCCAGACCGGCGGCGGCGGCGGAACAGGCGGCGATAAAGTACATTAGGAATGCGATTACAGCGGCGTCTCAGGGATTCCCGATACCGGAGTTCAAGCCGCATCATATAACTTCTACTCGATTTTGAATCGTACAATGGTAACATTAACAGCACTTTACAAAAGGCCGGAGGATACGGCAGCCTTCGACGATCATTACACAAATGTTCATACTCCGCTGGTCGCCAAGGTTCCGGGACTTCGGAAGATGGAGGTCAGCCGCTTTTCGAAAATGTTGACTCCGCCGAATGCACTTATTTCAGATCAACCATACCTTGAATGCACAATGTATTTTGATAATATGGACTCATTCAAGGCTGCCATGGCTTCGGAAGAGAATAAGGCAGCAGGAAAAGACCTCATGAGTTTTGCAGGCCCCCTCGTCTCGATGTTTGTTGGAGTTCGGGAAGATATTACCTTATAATTTATGGCGCGCACACGTACTTCACAGGAGCTTAATCCGTACCGGGAAAAACGCAACTATAATTTTTCCCACATTCTCTATGAGAAGAATGATTATGTGGCGACACTGACGATCAATCGGCCTGAGGTTCTCAATTGTCTCAATCTAACTACACTACGTGAGATGATCACGGCCTTTGAAGATACAGCTTGGGATGATGATATCGCAGTTCTGGTAATCACCGGCGCCGGCGAAAAAGCTTTTTGCACCGGAGCAGATCTTCGCGAACAAGAGGAATTCTTCGTTGGAAATCCGAATGATTACTATAAGTGGATGCGGGTATTCATTGAGATGCACGAATCCCTACGGAACATCGGAAAGCCGACGGTTGCCAGACTTAACGGCATGGTTGTTGGCGGAGGGAATGAAGTCAACCTTTCATGTGACTTGGCAATTGCCGCAGATCATATTATCATTAAGCAAGTAGGAGCGGCACGTGGAAGTGTTGCAGCAGCGGGCGCAACGCAATGGCTGCCCCTGACTGTGGGAGATCGCAGGGCAAGAGAGATCATCTTCCTCTGCGAGGAAATCCCTGCAGAGAAGGCTCTGGACTGGGGTTTGGTGAATCAGGTCGTGCCAAAGGAAGAACTTGATCACGCCGTGGCAATTCTTTGTGAGAAACTCTACAATAAGCTTCCCGAGTGCCTTCGCTATGCGAAGCAGCAACTGAATTTCTGGAAAGACCTAAGCTGGCATACCACTATAGGGCATGCAAGAGATTGGCTATCGATCCACAATCTTTCCGATGAGGTATCTGAAGGGATCAATGCCTTCAATGAAAAACGGGATGTGAACTATAAGAAGATTCGGAAGAAAAAATAGCCGGCCGTCGTTCTACCCTCGAAGGTTCACGAAATAATAGTATCTGTCGCAGGGAGAATCCGAATCCCCCTGCAACGTAAGCAACGATTATTTTGGAAGAGCAGAAATATCCTTCTGCAATTCTACACTATGATCCTTTGGATGAACCTGCTGGTAGATCTTTGCGATCTTCCCATTCTTATCGATCAAGAAAGTCCAGCGCTTCGGGTATCTTCCCTCACTTGCAGGCACACCATAGGCCTTGCAGATCGTCCCGGTCGTATCGACTAACAATGGAAAATTCAGGTGATCTTTTTCCGTAAATTCCTTATGCATTTCTATGGGATCCATCGAAACACCCAGAATAACCGTATTCAAAGCCTCGAATTTCGATTTGTCGTCGCGAAAATTGCAAGCCTCAACGGTGCAGCCCGATGTCATATCCTCAGGGTAGAAGTATAATACCACATTTGATTTCCCCTTGAAGTCGTCAAGTGAGATAACGGAGCCATCGGTAGAAACAGCCTTGAATTTCGGGGCATCCTGCCCGACTGAAAGAGTAACGTCTGTCATAGTTAATAATAGTGATAAAAGAATGGTGATCATAATATAGCTATATTCGAATGTTTATGCCAGCTCGGGGAAGCAGAGGCAGTAATGACTAAAACCTATTCGTCGATATCTAACACACCGGCTGCAAAAAGTCTTGCATATTTTGTGACGTCGGTCCCTAATTTCTTTAGTCGATGCTCTAAGGCAACATCGGCAAGCAGTCCGGATCCATCGAATATCTTGCCCGAATGTGAGATCGATACCTGATGCGGAACAACCCAGGAGCCTACTCCACGCATAATGGTTCTCAAATGTCCGATCGCATTGGCTGCGCCCATTCCACCGCCTGCGACACCGATGATTCCGACCATCTTATGTTCGAACTCTTCCGTGCTGCAGAGATCCAAGGCATTTTTAAGCGAGCCGGTAATGCTATTGTGGTACTCCGGCGTGCCGATAATAATACCTTGCGAGGAGCGAATAAGCGCCTTGAATTCATTAACGGAAGACGGATATGTCGATTCATCTTGCCGGCCATCGCAAAACGGGAGTTGATGCTCGGCAATATCATAGAAATCAGTCTCAGCCCCTGCCTCAGCAGCGGCGGCCAGGGCATATTTGATGACATAGGCTGTCGAAGAATTTGGCCTCATGCTTCCGCAGATACCGAGGATGTGCAGTGCCATTAGCTTTTTTTCTCAGAATAGTCGTAGAAACCTCTTCCAGTTTTCCTGCCCAACAAATGAGCTTCCACCATCTTCTGCTGGATCAAATGAGGACGAAATCTGCTCTCACCAAAGAACTGTTCGTAAACCGATTCCGTCACAGCGAAGTTGACGTCGATACCGATCAGATCCATCAATTGAAATGGTCCCATTGCGAAGCCGTTCCCTTGCATAATACGGTCGATCTGTTCATGAGTCGCATTGCCATCACCCATGATCCGAAGTGCCTCACCATAAAAATTTCTTGCAACGCGATTAACGATAAATCCGGGATAATCTTTGGCAAGGACTGGGACCTTTCCAAGTTGCTTTACGTAACCTTCAGCCCGGTACATCACATCATCAGTGGTGTCATATCCACGGATGATCTCGACAAGCTTCATGATATGAGCGGGATTGAAGAAATGTAGTCCTACGCATCTGGCAGGCTTCTTTGCGGCACTGGCAATTGCAGTGATCGAGAGCGAAGAAGTGTTTGTCGCAAAAATTGTATCATCGGAACAGATGTCGGAGAGTCGCGAAAAGATCTCCTGCTTGGTCTCGAGTTTTTCAACAGCGGCTTCGATCACAAGTTCACATGTCTTCAAGTGCTCGAAATGAGAGGATGTCCTGATCCGTAATGCTGCGGCATTTGCGTCAGCAATACTGAGCTTTCCCTTTTCCGACGCTTTTTCCATGAGTGCACCGATATTCCGGAATGCACGCTGTAAAAAGGCATCGCTGATGTCATTGAGGACGACGTCATAGCCGGCAAGAGCAGAAGCGAGTGCGATCCCGCTTCCCATTGTACCGGCACCGATAACTCCGATAGATTTCAAATGTATTGGTGGATTGAATGCAATGATAACACTTCCGGGAAAAAGAAAGTTATCTCCCTTTGAATTCTGCTTTTTTCTTCTCTTTGAATGCAGCAATTGCATTCGTATAGTCTTCGGTTCGCCCTGCGGCTTCCTGCATAAAGACTTCGTAATCCAAGGCCTCGTCGAGAGACATTCCCGCGGCCCTATCGATCATTTTTTTAATGTATCCATATGCTTTTGTCGGTCCGTTCGCGAAAGCCTTCGCAATTTGCATCGTTTCTTCTTCGAGCTTATCTGCGCTGACAATCTTGTTCACAAGTCCCAATTCAAGGGCTTTTTGTGCCGGCACATCATCTCCCGTAGCAGCCAACTCGAAAGCCTTTGCCACTCCGAGAGTTTTTACAAGAAACCAGCTCGACCCGGAATCCGGGACCAATCCGATACGGATAAATACTTCAATGAGCTTAGCCGAATCGACGCAAATCCTATAATCGCAAGCAAGGGCAAGTGAACATCCTGCTCCTGCAGCAACGCCATTTATCGCACCGATAATTGGTTTTGGAAGATTCCTCATCGCGCGAATCAGCGGATTATACCGACGTTCCAGTGAATCCCGCAAAGAGCGCTTTCCGCTTCCCAATGGTGCATCCTTAAGGTCCTGTCCCGAACAAAATGCCTTCCCTGCTCCGGTTAGCACGACTACGCGGATCTCATTGTTTTTCGCAGCCTCCTTAAAGATACTCTGTAGGTCAGAAGTCATCTCCTCATTAAAGGCATTATAGACTTCAGGCCTGTTAAGCGTTATTGTAAGAACTCCGTCAGAGATCTTCGCGAGTATAGTTTTATATTCTTGCATTAATTAATTCTTCTTCATCGTATTCTCACTTCCCTTTCCATTCAGGCTTCCGTTTCTCAACAAAAGCCGCCATTCCCTCTTTCATATCTTCGGTTGCGAAAAGCATGTAGAAATTCTTTCTCTCGTATTCGAGTCCCATCTCTATTGTTGTATCGAATGATTTGAGGATTGCTTCCTTTGCCAAGCGGACTGCAACAGGAGGGCGGTTAGCGATCTCCGCGGCGAGTTTTTGTGCTTCTTCCAAATAGAATTCTACCGGCACTACTCGATTTATCAGCCCGGCCTTCAATGCCTCTTCAGCCGAAAGAAATCTTCCGGTCAGAACGAGCTCCATGGCAAGCACTTTGCCGACGGCCCGTGTCAGCCGCTGCGTTCCGCCTGCGCCGGGCATTACTCCGATGTTGATCTCGGGCTGGCCGATCTTCGCCGTCTCGCTGGCGATCACAATATCGCAATGCATCATGAGCTCACATCCTCCGCCAAGCGCAAAACCCGATACGGCCGCAATTATCGGCTTCTTAACTTTACGGATCTTGTCCCATTTCGAGAACTGATCGCGTTCTAACATTTCGACGGCAGAGGCGTTTGCCATTTCCTTTATGTCCGCACCTGCAGCAAAAGCTTTTTCATTTCCCGTTAGGACAATACACCGGACCGAATCATCTTTGTCTAATGATTCGAATGTTGAGATCAACTCATTCATGAGCTCAAGATTGAGGGCATTCAGAGCCTGAGGCCTGTTGAGCTGTATTGTGGCTACAAAACCTTCTCGGTGCAATATGAGATTCTTCAGTTCGGACATGCTAGGGTAATAGTGAAAGTACAAAAATACGGAAAGCTGAGGACTCGGCTGCCCGTTTGAACTTTATATTTCGGCAATAAAAACCTCTTATTCGGAGGCTGCAATAACGCTAGTACCAGCCTATTCGGCCGGATTAATCCCGATTCCTCGAAAGAAGCCGTAAGATGGCCATAAAGAGATTCAGGAAATCGAGGTAAAGGTTCAGCGCTGCAAGCGTTGGAGGAATCTCGTGTGCATTCTTCAGAATCCGCGACGTATCATAGAGAATGAAACCAGAGAACAAAATCACAATGATAGATGAAAGTGCCAGATCCATAGTCGTCGATTGGACGAAGAGATTGACCAGCGACACGCCAATTACCATGAAGAGCCCAATCATCAGAGAGGCGCCCATGTACGAAAAATCCTTCTTCGTAATAAACACATAGGCCGTTAGAGCCCCAAAAACGAGGGAGGTAAGAAAGAGCGCGTCATAGATGACTGCCACTCCCGTGCCTCGGATAAATCCATGTGCGATTGCGTAAAGAGTCGGCGAAATTATGATACCGCTAACAAACGTAAAACCGATAAGGGTTGGTACTGCACGGGAGGGATTTCCGGCGCTTGCAGATGCAAATATGGCCATTCCCAGGAATGCGATCAGGCCAATGAACGGATGTTGGATCGCAAAAAAGACTAACGAGGTGTTCATTGCGATCAGTGAGCCAACCACGCCTCCGGCAATGCCCAGAGCGAAGTACGTATACACTTTCCGAATGTAAGCTAATCGTGCCTCGCCGGCAAGTGATACTGCTTCAGGTGTGAAACTATAAGCTGATCCAGGATAACGATCCATATTTTCTTCTATTTTTGTAATTCTACGAACAGCCTCAATGTTTGGTTTCGTTCGTAAATTGCAATCCTACTGTTATTCCTTGAATTTATTATACATACGCACTATGAAGTTATCCGGATTTATTTGCGCATTTTCTTCTCTGGTCATTCTGAATACCGTACCACTTTCTGCATTCTCGCAGACGACTTCACCATCGATCACAAGCGCTGATCTTCGCCAAAGAATGAACATCCTCGCAAGTGATTCATTAGCAGGTAGGCGGACTGGAGAGCCAGGGTGCGAATCGGCTGCACGATATATTGCCAAGGAGTTCAAACGGATGGGATTGCGTCCGCTTGATCCGGCGAAGAGTTACTTTCAGCACTATGATTTCTCCGAGCGAGCATTTGATTCGACTAAGAAGGAAAAGACAAAGGCGGTGAACGTGATCGGGTTCATTCCCGGCAGCAGCAAGAAACTTAAGGATCAGGTTGTCATAATCGGCGCGCACTATGACCATCTTGGAATGGGAGGTAAAAATGCGCTTGACACTGTGAAAGCGATTCATTATGGCGCCGATGATAATGCAAGCGGAACGGTGGGGCTTCTTGAACTTGCAGAATACTATTCGCGACATAAAGCCTCATTAAAGCGCAGCCTGCTTTTCATCTCGTTCAGCGGTGAGGAGGAAGGTCTCTTCGGAAGCCTAAATTATGCCAAGAACCCCTTGATTCCCTTGGAAAAGACTCAGGCCATGATCAATATGGATATGATCGGAAGATTGAAAGACAGTATTCTGATCGTCGAAGGAATGGGATCCTCTCCCTATTGGAAAATATTAATGGATTCCTTGAAACATGAAAACTTCTTGATGAGGTATAAACCCGATGGAGTGGGGCCAAGCGACCACTCGTCCTTCTATCGGAAAAACATACCGGTCATATTTTATTTTACGGGATTGCACCGCGATTACCATCGGGCTACAGATACTAAAGATAAGATCAATTATGAAGGTGAAGTAGAGGTTCTCGATCTGGTGAGGCGCAGCATTGATGCAATTCAATCAAAGCCCGACCGCATCCCGTTTACTCTTGTGCCAGAAGACACGACGAAGAAAATCGGAACGTTCAAAGTGTACGTTGGCGGTGTTCCCGATTACGGCTACGATGGCGAAGGACTAAAACTCTCAGATATTACTCCTGGCTCTCCGGCCGCAAAAGCGGGTCTTAAGACCGATGATATCATCATAAAGTTCGCTGATATCGAGATCAAGAACATCTACGACTATACAGGAGCTTTAGGGAAGTTCAAACCTGACGATGTTGTTGATTTCAGAGTGAAACGGGGAAAAGAAGTCTTGACGATTCCGGTGAAACTAGGAAAAAGAGGTGAAGCACACTGATCGATGAAGCATTGTATTATTGACACGGATGACCACCACAAATTAATTTCAATATGGCTGAAGGCGCTATGAACTCACGACTAGAAACATTTTGCGATGGAGTATTTGCGATCGCATTAACCCTCTTGGTATTAGAGATCAAAACTCCTGCAGTCGATAACATTCATAGTTCCGATGACCTCTGGCATGCGCTCAGCCATCTGCTCCCTTCCGTCTTTGCCTTTCTTCTGAGTTTTACTATCATCGTAATTTCATGGGTAAATCATCATGCGTTAATGAAATTAATCAACAAGTCTACAGCGCCCTTTATTTATGCAAATGTCTTTCTATTGCTTACGGTTGTGATCCTTCCTTTTCCTACGGCCTTATTCGCTGAGTTTGGTTTCACCGACGCTGCCACTCCGGCCGTTGTACTCTATAGCTTCGTCATGCTACTTACGAATATCGGTTGGATTCTTATTGCACGTACGGCTCTTAAGCCGGTGCTGGCGAAAAGTGATGAGGCGGAAGCAACGATAAGACAAATATTGAAGCAGGGCAAATCCGCGTTCATTCTTTACTCCGTATGCACTATTCTCGCTTTCTGGTTTCCGCTCATTATTTCTATAATTCTTACGCTCACGTGGATGGTTTGGCTCGTTCTGGGATTAAATTATAAAGACGAGAAAGTATAACCAAACAAGCTGATCTAGTTTGGATCAAAAGAAATACCCTTCACGGAAAAGCTGTAATTGGTAATGCGAATTCAGAAATACTAACATGAAACACCCCTCAACATGGACGCGCACTGATCTGCATCATCATCTACAACATGCGCTCGAGTTGGAGTTGTGGACGGTACCGATCTATTTAACAGCCCTGTACAGCATCAAAGGACTGAAGAAGCTGAAGCCCCATAATTATCCGGACACTGCCAAACTTATATATTCAGTGGTAGTCCAGGAAATGCTGCACATTGAATTAGTGTGCAACATTGCGAATGCAATGGGTTGGGCCCCTCAATTCCAGCCGCCAACATACAATGAACTGAAGAGCATCCCATTCATTCATCCTTCAAAGGAGTATCTGCCGCCCATGTTGCAGGGATATGCCATAGGGCCTCAGCCCCTAAATGAAAAAAGCTTGCGATTATTTTGCACCATTGAGCTACCACATCCGAAGCGAGAAATAGTGTATGGTGATGAAAGATCCTACAACTCCATTGCCGATCTTTATGAAGCGCTGAAAATCGGCATTGTAACCCTGTGGGATGATTGTTACGTCGGACACGAAAAGAATACAAAACAAAAGAACAGCTTCAGGGAGTATCATAATATGGATGGGCGTCACCATGGATTCAGCCAGCCTGTTACCTCAGTTGAAACTGCTTTAAAGGCGATCGATGCCATCGTAGAACAAGGCGAAGGTGCAGACTCGCATAGAGTCCCTGCTGATTACCAACCACCCGAACTAACGATCGATGAGGCCCATGATGCCGGGTGGTTCAAGGGTCATTTAAGTCATTATCAGAAATTCAGGATCCTTCTCCATCACCACCATCTACTACCTCCCGTGTATGAGGAGCAGCCAGGCGCGTCACATGAACCCGCACAGAAGGATATGGAAGATGCATTCTCTCGCTTATTGCACGAGATGGCAAGCACTTTCAATACTTCTGGAGATGAAATGTCGGTAACCTTTTGGAGTAAAATGTACGCCTTCGCCAATGCGATCATTAATGTATGGGAATCGGGCACATGTCCTCAATTCGACTCATTGGTAGATATTGATATTACATGAAATATTTGCTCACTTCTATTAATCCCTGACCCGATGGAGGAAACAACGAACCAGAGCAATGCTAAAGAAACTTCGCGGCTTGAAGCATTTAGCGACGGAGTTTTTGCAATTGCCATTACACTCCTGGTATTAGAATTGATCACCACTCTCCATGCGGAGAATGGTAGCGGTCTGATACAGACATGCCTCGATCACTGGCAGTCGTTTCTTGCATTTACTATCGGATTTGTTACCATCATGGTTTGTTGGGTCAACCACCATGTTGCTTTCGATTACATCAAGAAAATTGACACCAAGCTGATTTGGATCAATGGCTTCCTGTTATTCGTAGTAACGCTTACCCCATTTCCAACGGCAATACTGGCCGAGTACCTCGCAAAAGAAGGAACAACAGCATTGGCATTTTTTGGCTTCAACTATATTCTGATCTCGGTTGCCGCCGACAGTATTTGCACCTACGCCTATAATCATCATCTCATTGCAGAAACAAACCGCGAATATTATTACTCCTACAAACTGATTTACCGCTATGCCCTATTCTACGTCCTGATCGCATTTGCTATTTGTTTCATTTCTGTTGTTGCCGCTATAACTATGTATGCACTACTTTTTGCCGTGTTCGCAGCGCCAAAGGAGTTTGCATCGAGGGTTCATAAAATTAGGGAGAGAAAAAGAAAGAATAGAATAAAAAGGCGGAAGCAATAACCCACATTTCCCGAGCGAATCAACTATCGTATCTTCGCTACTTCTTCAAACATACTGATTCGGATGAGAAATTGAAGGCAGCCCGCAACAGCTCACATTTCCTGCAGATACTTCCGCACAAATCGAATCGCCAAAGCTCCCTCTCCTACGGCTGAAGAGATGCCGGCAAGGGCTCCGAATCGTACGTCTCCTGAAGCGAAAATGCCGGGCACACTTGTCTCTGGCATGTAAGGTTCTCTGTCGAGCTTCCAGAATGTATGGAACGACTTCTGCTTCATTAATTCAGACCCGGTGATAATGAACCCTTTATCGTCCTTCAGTACAATGTTATTCAACCAGCCTGTGCCTGGCTTCGCTCCAATATAGATGAATAAGGCTTTCGCCTGCACCGTTGAACTCTCCCCAGTCTTCGTATTGATCAGTGAAATACTTTCCAGAACGTTTTCTCCGGATACAGCTGTCACTTCGGTATTCGGATGAACTCTAATATTCGGCGTATTCGCAATGTTCTCGACAAGATAGTTGGCAGCAGCTTTGCTCAGCGCATCCTGCCTTATGAGGATGTGTACTTCTTTAGCAAATTTCGACATATACATCGCTGCCTGGCAAGCCGAGTTTCCACCGCCGACAATATAGATCTCTTCGCCACGGCATGCATGCGCTTCTACCGAGGCAGCTCCGTAATACACACCTGCTCCGGTGAATTTCTCTATGCCGGGAATATCCAACTTCATATAAGCAACACCTGTTGCAATAACGATCGTCTTTGTGTGGACAACCGAACCATCGCTTAATTCTACGATCTTATACCCGTCACGCACGGTGATGTTCTTTACTTCCTGCGGCGTTAGAATTTCCGTTCCGAAACGTAGAGTCTGCGTTATCGCCCTTCTGCTCAATTCAGCTCCTGAAAGGCCTGTAGGAAACCCAAGATAATTCTCGATTCGGGCGCTGCTGCTTGCCTGCCCTCCGGGATTGCTCTTTTCGATGAGGATCGTTCTCAGCCCTTCGCATGAACCATAAACCGACGCTGCAAGGCCTGCCGGTCCGGCACCGATAATAAGGACATCGTACATTTTCTCCGATGCTTGCTGGCGCAATCCTGCGCTCGCGCCAAGATCACCAAGCGAGGGATCTACTAAGAACGAACCGTTCGGAAGGACAACCAGAGGCAGCGCCGATTTCGAGACGCTTGCACTCTCAAGATACTTCTCGGCATCGTGATGAGTCTCGACATCCATCCATAAGAATGGAATTAGGTTTCCGGAAAGAAATTCTTTCAGGCGATGTGATTTCGGCGACCACTGGAAGCCAATAATGCGAATGCCTTCGTGTTCGGGCTTATAGAGAGCATGCCAATCATCCAACAGATCATTCACAACGGGGTAGAGCTTCTCTTCCGGAGGGTCCCATGGCTTGAGGAGGTAGTAATCAAGTTTAACGGTATTGATCGCACGAATAGCGGCTTCAATATCTGAGTATGCCGTCAGTAAGACCTGCTTTGCATCGGGAAAGAATTCGCGTGCTTTTTCGAGGAATTCAACTCCTTCCATTTCAGGCATTCGCTGATCGGAGATGAACATTGCCACTGCTTCATTTTTTAGCTTCAGCTCTTTTACCAGATCAAGTGCTTCCGTAGCCGATTCCGTTGCAACCACACGATATTCATCACGATATTTATTCCGCATATCGCGTTGGATGGCGCGGAGCACTTGGGCATCATCATCGACTATAATTATGAATGGCAGTCTCATTTCTTCTTCTTGTTCAATTGAGGTGTTCTACTTTGGCTCTTGTGGCTGGGAAAGAGGGATACAGGTAACAAACTCCGTCTTCCCGGGTACAGAGTGTACTTTGATCTCTCCATGGTGTTTGTTAACAATGCGCTTGACTATATCCAACCCAATCCCTGTCCCTTGTCCCACTTTCTTGGTTGTGAAGAAAGGATCGAAAATTCGTGATTGGATATCCTTCGGAATTCCAGCCCCATTGTCGATGATACGCACCGTAGCATTCTTCTTGTCGAATGATGTCTCGATCGTCAGTTCGCCGTTCTTTTCAAGTGCATCGATAGCATTGTCGATGAGGTTCGTCCAAACCTGATTGAGCTCGCCCACGAAAGCTTCAACCATCGGCATATCCTGACAATAATTCTTTTTTACGACGATATTCTTATCGCGGAGCTTATAGCCCATCAGACTGAGAGTATTCTCAATATCCGTCTGGAGAGAAGTCCGCTGCACGTCATTTGTTCGGTCCATGTGGACATGACTCTTGATGGCACCGACTAAACGCGATATCCGTCCCGAAGCATCTGCAAGATCTTTTAATAACCGACCGGAGATCAGTATGTTCTCAAGCCATCGAAGAAGATCAAAGAAAGCGTCTTTGTTCAACTCCGCGCGCAAGTTCTCAAGATCATGTCCTGAATACCCGAATTCTGCGAACGTCTCGGCAGCCTGACGGTTATCTTTGAAACCGTTATCGGTAAACCAATCGGCAAGATCATCTTCTTTCTCCATCCGTTGCAGCGCAGTCAGAGTGCCTTGTTTAGCCGAATCCTGACTCTGTGCCAGAGCGCGCATCCTTTCGATCTGCCCTGCGCTGACTTCATCGGAGAGTAATTTCGAAGTTAACTCATAATTCAGATCAAGCCGTTTGTCCAGTTCCGAGGAAATTCTGCTTATTGCAGATGCAGGATTATTCAATTCATGCGCAATTCCTGCAGAGAGTTTTCCGAGCGCACTCACTTTCTCATGCTGCAACTGAATCGTTGCGAAGGACCGTGCCCGCTCAGTCATATAGCCAATGAGCTGCTGGATGAATTCGGGATAAAGCTGCTCCAACGCGGGAAAATATTTCTTATGCAGAAGCAGCAGTCGCAGGTTGCCGACAGAAAATGTACTTCCGCCATAGACCTTCATCCTCGAATGTGGGATCAGGCCGCTGATACCACAGGTTACGTTATCATTCTCAAAACTATACGTGTAGACGAGCTTACCGTTGGCATCTGCATAATAATCCAACTTACCTTCAAGAATGATTATCAAATATTCAGCCTGATCTCCTGTTCTTGCCACGATAATTCCATCGGGGTATTCCCGAAGCTCGGAGCGATCTAAGATCCAGCGAAGGAGATCCTCTGGCGAATCGGCAAGAGCAATTACTTTCCTTAACTCTTCTATCGTTACTGAATGGTTCATAGCGACGTTGTAGTAGCCGTCCGAAATTCAAATGAACCTAAATCTGGAATTTTCATCCGACGTGAAATCAATTTGAGAATATTAAACTCAGAATATCTGCCAAGAGCAAGTCCTAAAAATACGATAAAACTACCGGATACACCTAATCACGGCAGATCGCTCAATCCTGAAGGTGCAACTCTATCGGGCAATGATCACTACCCAATATTTCCATTCTGATCGGTGCTGCAGTGACTTTAGGCACGATATCCGGTGTAACCCAAAAGTAATCTATACGCCAGCCCACATTTCGTTCGCGGGCCCGAGTAAACTGGTCCCAATACGTATACCATTCCGGTTCTTGATTAAAGGTGCGGAATATATCCACATATCCCATTGCCGACAATTTATCGAGCCATGCACGTTCCTCAGGCAAGAATCCCGTGACTTTGGAGTTCTCTTTCGGACGGGCCAGATCGATCTCCTTATGCGCCGTGTTGAAATCTCCTGTCAAGATCAGATTCTTTCCCTTCTTACGGAGCGCTTCCCATTTCTCAAGCATAAAATCATAGAATTCCAATTTATATTGGACCCGTTCCGGTCCGCGGCCGCCATTGGGATAATAGATATTGTAAAGGATAAAGTCATCATACTCTGCACTGATGATCCGCCCCTCAATATCATACTTTGCATCACCGCACCCAATAATAACTTCCTTTGGTGCGATCTTTGTGTAGAGTGCAACACCGGAATACCCCTTCTTTTCGCCGAACACAAAATGCGGAGTGTAATCCGGAATATTCTTTAGCGCATCCGAAAGTTGGTCGGGATGAGCTTTCGTCTCCTGTATGCACATGATGTCGGGATTTTCCTTCTTCATGTAATCGAGAAACCCTTTGCGCTCTGCTGCTCGAATGCCATTTACATTCCAGGATATGATCTTCATGATTGCTTTGAATTCGGTGTTGTTAAAGTCATTTTCTTCCTCTTCAGATTCTTGATGGCTGCATCGATACCGATAATACTTAATGTCACAAGATACGGATCCACTTTGATCGCACGATGACGAGATTGAGTAAAAAAGATCACTGATATCGCCGTGGAGTAAAGGAACAACGTGATCAACAACGCTCGCTTTTTCTTCGACTCAAGTGATAACAACCCATAGAAACCGAAAACCAGAAGGAATAGCGAAACGATCTTATAGCCAGTGATCATCCATTGCGAAGCTGCAATTCCTTCTCCGGCAAACTCGCGTTGCCACCAATGAAAATAGAACTTCTTTACCCAGAGTTTCAGTGCCTCCAACGGATGATCGAATATCCACTGCTCTCCAATGTGAAACAAATAGGAATCGCGTTCAACCGGCGAAACATGGTCTCGAAAATAGGCTGATCGCGCCGAGTCGATGACTACACTCTCCGCATTTGCCTGGCCCTGTTGGAACTCACCGGTGGCCTGAGGATTATTCCCCATGTAAAAATTAAATCCCGAATTCGCACTCACGAGGACGAACGATCCGAACGTCGCATAGTTTCGTATCGTCCATGGCAACACCATAAGCAAAGCGATACCGATGGCTTCGGCGTAATGCAATATTTTCGTCTTTCTTTCCTTACCGGAGTAGAGAAGGAGCCATACCCCAAAAAACACAATCCCCATCAATACATCCGGGCGAACAAGAATCTGAAGTCCAAAAAGAATCCCGAGAACGATCCAACACGACTTTCGAGGCCGTTCCATCGCCTCGTCAAGAGTCAGAATTGTCAGCGCAAGCAGCAATAGGTTCAGTCCATCTGGATCCGGCTTCTGAGAAAGCAACCAAAGAGGAACATACAGTGCAAGGGCAATAAAACCTGCAATAGCAATACCCGGAGAAGTGATGCGTCGGAAAAATTTGTAAAAATAGTAGTTTGCAAAATGAAAAAAGATCAACCCGATTACTTGGCTAATTATGATTCCTCCGCCTAACCAGATGATCGCGGCATGAAACCATACATAAAGCGGCGGTATGTAACAGGTCTGCACATAGGCAAGATCAAACGGATAAGGATAAATAAATCCGTGGCCGGCAGCAAACTCTTTGGCGATCCAGTATGGCTCTCCTATCCCGACAGGCGGGCGCAAGGTGATGAGCTGCACAACAAAGATTACTAACGAAATACCAACTAGCGTCAGCCGTTCGCGCCTCTTCGTTTGAGTCAGAAAATTCAGTTTATCGAAAAGCACTTACTGAAGTATGGGAAGCAAAGTGTGAGTGGCTCGTCTGGATACGATCTGCAAGAATTCGCCGTGAACAGATTCGCCGTTAGTGATGCCTAGTCTCGCCCGAACGAGATCGGCATCATGCGGAACACTGCCCGGATCAAATGTGACCCGCACATAATTCTCCGAATACCCTTCGCACGTCTCGACTTCATGTGATGGATTTTCCTGGCTGCTTTCGATCAGGACGGTAACAATTCCTTCCTCTTGACGGCAATAAAAATCCCGTCGTTTCTTTTCCGAAAGAATCCTCAGCATTGAATTACGCTCTTTTCGCTTTTGTGACGGTACGCTATGATTCATACTTATCGCCTTTGTATCAGGCCGCTCGCTGTAGGTGAACACATGTAAGTACGAAATGTCAAGATCATGTAGGAAGTTGTACGTGTCGAGAAAATCTTCGTCCGTTTCACCAGGGAATCCGACGATCACATCGACACCGATCCCAGCTTGCGGCATTAATTCCTTAATGCGCTCGATTCGTGCTCGGTAAAGATCCGCTGTATATCTGCGCTGCATCAATTTCAGGATCTTTGGAGAGCCCGATTGAAGCGGTATGTGAAAATGTGGGCAGAATTTCTTAGATGAAGCAACGAGATCAATGATCTCATCGGATAACAAATTCGGCTCGATTGAACTGATACGAATCCGTGCAGTTATTTCGACGTCATTTTCGATTGCAGTGACAAGCTCGAAAAAACTACTGCCGTTCTTCCTGCCAAAATCACCGACATTCACTCCGGAGAGAACGATCTCTCTGAATCCATCCGACGAAAGCCTGCGCGCCTCTCCGAGAATATGGTTTATCTCTGTTGATCGTGACTGGCCACGTGCCAGCGGAATCGTGCAAAAGGAACACGTATAATCACAACCATCTTGAACCTTCAGGAAAGCACGTGTACGCTCATCTGTATCTGCAGTCGCTGCCAGATGGAATTCGGTCGCCTCTTCAACCGGCGAAGAATAAATTCGCGGCACGGAAAGTTTTTCAAAAGAGGAAAACAGCTCATGAAGGTTAAATTTCTCTTTAGTGCCGAGAACGACATCGACTCCTTCGATACTGGCAATCTCCTCTGGCCGAAGTTGTGCATAGCAGCCGGTGACGGCAATAAAGGTTTTGGGATTCTGACGAAGGATTCGGCGGATGATCTGCCGGCATTCCTTCTCCGCATTATTTGTCACCGAACACGTATTGAGCAGGAATACATCTGCCCCATCGGATGACTGGGAAATCTCCCAATTATGCATACGAAAATCGCCCATAATTGCCGAGGTTTCGGCATTATTGAGCTTACACCCTAAGGTATGGCTGGCAATTTGCATAATCGTGGCTAAAAACGCAAATTTTGAGGGATTTGTCCCGCAGGAACTACGTTATATTTTTGGAGTTGTTGCTGAAACAAACCTGTAATATGAGGCTCAATCTTTAGGAGGATTACATCATCCGGAGTTAACCGTGACGCTTTTATCGTGCTGATTTCTTTGCAGTTCGAAGATACTCTATGAAGAAAACCCTGTTTCCCTTTATTCTCATCGGACTTTATGGCGTGATCGCCACAGTTTCAATCCAATCCTGCAAGCATTACCCAACCGAACCGATCGTCCTGATCGATACGACGACGGGGAATGGAAACGGTAACGGCAATGGAAATGGGAATACAGATACGACGCACTACACTCCGAAGCATACATGCAGCCCTGATAGCGTGTATTTTGTAAATGATATTCTCCCTCTGATAACATCGAATTGCTCAATGTCGGGTTGCCATGACGGCTCCGGTCATTCGGACGATGCGAAGGCTCTGACTTCGTACGCGACCATCATGTCCTACGTACGAGCGAACAGCCCTTCGTCGAGCAGGCTTTATACTTCTCTTTTCGCCAGAGGCGAAGATAAGATGCCTCGCGCTCCGATCCCTCCGCTTTCAAGTTCGCAAGATTCCATGATCCTAAAATGGATCAATCAAGGTGCACTCAATAACCAGTGTGACGGAGCTTGCGATACGACGAACATTACATTCAGCGGGTCGGTCATGCCGATCATCAAAACGAACTGCACCGGATGCCATAGTGGATCAGCTCCAGGCGGCAATATATTACTCACCAATTATTCGGAAGTCGCTGCACAAGCCGGAAATGGAAATCTCGTCGGCTCGATCACCTATTCTTCGGGCTTGATCGGTATGCCTGTTTCAACCAGGCTTTCGGATTGCGACGTCAATGCGATCAGGATCTGGGTCCGAAAAGGCGCTCCGAATAACTAATCAACTCAATTCTCCGGTCAGGTGACACCCACAACTTTGTGGCAGCATCTCCGTTTCTACCTGGCATATTTTCTCAGGGATTTGTAACGGGAAACAATTGTTCGTACCTCCGAAAATATTTATGCCCGCAGAACTTCATCATATTCAAACGACTCGGACCGCTCGATACTACTCCCTCGGTTCATTCGAAGGAGAGATCAGAGAACTCTGGTTTGTACTGCACGGCTATGGGCAGCGTGCTGAAGATTTCCTGAAAAATTTTGCTCCGCTGGCGACTGAAGGAATTCTGATAATTGCACCCGAAGCTCTTTCCCGATTCTATACCAGAGGATTTGCAGGCGATGTTGGGGCTTCCTGGATGACTCGGGAAGACCGGGCAAGCGAGATCCAGGACTACGTTCGATATCTTGAAAATTTGTATACTGAAGTCACACTTCGGCTGAAAAAAATGCCTGAAAGGATTGTTGCATTCGGATTCTCTCAAGGATGCCCGGCAGTATTACGTTGGCAGGCAGCCGGTACTTCGCCGGTTACCGAGATCGTCATTTGGGCTGGAGATGTCCCCCGAGATCTTGCCTTCAGCAAATTCAGAACGAGTACTGAAAAGGCCCGGAAATGGCTCATCCATAGCCGAACAGATGAATTCATCTCGCCCGAGATCTATCGTGAAAGCGAAGATCTTTTCCTTTCGAATGGAATTCAATTTCATACAATGGATTTTGAAGGCGGCCACAAAATACCTGAGATAGCTCTGAAAGAGCTTCGGTCTAAGTTTTAAATTGGAATCCGAATCCCCTTTCCATAGTTTTACAACGCCAAAAATTTTCGGGCAGTAAGCAGTGAATGCTTTTTGTCTGCGATTCGGGCCCTTAGCTCAGTTGGTTAGAGCAGTCGACTCATAATCGATTGGTCGCAGGTTCAAGTCCTGCAGGGCCCACAGAATTCATGACTGATAACCCCTTTTCCCAGCCGCACGAATATTGGATGCGCTTCGCATTGCGCGAAGCCGAGAAGGCCTACGAACTTGACGAAGTCCCTATCGGATGTGTGATCGTAAAGGAGAATGCGATCGTCGGAAGAGGATATAATCAGACGGTCCAGCTGAAGGACTCCACTGCCCATGCAGAAATGATCGCCATCACCGCTGCAAGCGGAACGCTTGATTCCCGATTTCTCATTGGCTGCACAATGTACGTTACACTCGAACCCTGCCCAATGTGCGCCGGTGCCTTGGTAAACTCACGAGTCGAAACCCTGGTATTTGGCTCTTACGATCCGAAAGCCGGAGCGTGTGGTACTCTTTATACCATCACCGAAGATGAGCGCCTCAATCACCGTATTCACACGATCGGCGGCATCCTTGATTCCGAGTGTGGAGGAATCTTAAAAGAGTACTTTCGGAAGAAGAGGTGAATCGAGCTCACCGATGGTATACCCGCCCTTACGTACTTTAGAATGGTCGTTGTATCCTAAAGAAGAATCTTCCGGCTTCCTTGATATCGGTACGCCAGGAAACGCCAAGGTCGAACCCTGAGGGATGGCCCAAGCCAATTCCAACATTATAGGCGATCGAGTTGAACGTCATATCGCCATAGCCTTGCAATAAGTTGTTATCATTCGGTACTCTCTTGCAAAATCCGAAATCATTGAGAATAATAAGTTCGGGATTATCATTTTCGAATATCGAACTCAGAGCGACAAGACTTACGCGAATTTCCGTATTCAGCAATGCAAGTCTGTTGCCGGCGATGATCTTGTTCTTCAATGCAGGAAGAGAAGATGGCCCGCCCAGATACTGCATTTTCTGGATCGGCATGTCGCCGGTTCCGCTCTCCATTCTGAAACGGGTATCGATGGAAAGTCCCGGGCAGATCGGATTGAAGTCGCGGGCATCGAGAATGTAGCGCTGATAGTTACTATCCGCCGATGTATTATTGCCAAACTCTGCCTGCAGTAAATACACTCGACCTGTAACTCGCGAATATGATACTGCATCGCCGAATACATTTCTTCCTTCGATCTTTTCCGTATGCGCATCTTCTCTGACAGCTGTGATAACCCAGGAGTTCATTCTACCGGTCGTGATTGCCGGATTCGGCGGCAAATTCTTGCTGCCTCCCCACCTGCCATGGAAAACACGCTGCGGCTCATCATAGTATATATCGCTTCGGTACTCGACGTGCAGTTCCGATTTCTGTTCGGGACGGAAAGCGATATATGCATCCCAACCTTCGATCTTATAGTAATCCCGAAAATCTTCGCGCACAAGAAATGCATAGACTGCATTCTCCGCACGCTCTGTCCTCCACGCATCGTCAGTCGTCGTTACGTTATGATACTCGGCGCCGAGGGCAAGGGTCGGAACAAGCTTCCATTTTTCTGCGGGTATTGAGGTGTCATTAGACTTCAGCGGAATTCGGTATTCACCTGCAAGCTGAGACTGCCCCTTTTTCTCCTCGAAGCCATAGCCAATACCTCCTTTAAGTCCGAACTCATTATGACGACCGAAATCAACCATCGTCGGTGTCGCAATTCCTAAAAAGAAACCATTGACGCGATTGAAATCCATGAACGGCATAGATTCCAAATGCGGGATCTCCCGTTCATAAGGCGGGGCAGTAATAAGGAACGTGCGATTATGTTTTTTCTTGTGATGACTGAAATCACCCATCTTCAGATCGAGCAAAAGCGAGTCGTCAGTCGAATCGGGCATGGACCAAAAATCATCTTCCGTGCTATCGCGGCGAGCAAAGATCGATTGCAGTGGCGATTGGAATAGATCACCGTGGATCAGCTTGGAAAGGAACGTCGTATCACCCGCTGAAAAATCGATATGCACTCCGAGTTTCGGCTCGGTTACCTCTCCGCTCTTTAATGCAGAATACGGTTGGGCGTGTAGAAAGGCAGTGCTAAGGAAGAAGATCAAACATCCTGAAAAAGTAGCCAATTTGCTCATAGATCAAGAAAGGATAATAAATGATTGCAAAGTTACGGCAAAGATTCCACTATGTTACGCAAGACCGGCGATTTCCTTGCCGGGCCTCTTTTCTGCAACTATACCGTTTGAATGAGCTTATCGGATTTTCGAAAGACAAGTTCTTTGCGGCGCCAGGTTCGCCAAAAATCCACGTTTTTGTAGTTGATGATTCCGCTGGTATGAAGCATTTGAAGCTGAAGGATCACCAGGACGAAGCTCGTCATGATACTCATCGCATCGGCATACATCAGCCCTAAGAAGGAGGAAAAATTGTAGACGATCATGCAATGAAACAAGAACTGGTTCAGCAGAAAATCCTCTTCGGTCTTCTGGATGGCAATATTGACGATGATCGCTTTCCAAATGCGTGCCAGAAGCCACACGAAGGCGAACGTCCCCATAATACCGGTTCGCAAAGGCCAGTAGAGATACGTATTGTGGCAGCCTAGAGTCGTATAATTCGCGAAGATCGGCATCTTATAATATTGAAACCACTGCGTTCCGATCGGAACTCCGAAGATCGGATTGTGAATGATATTTTGAACGATGTTCGGAAATTCCATGAGCCGAATGTAGGAAGAGCCTTCTTCCTGCGGCTGAAAGAGTGCTCCGACTAGCCTTGCAAAAATGCCTACCGGATCAGTGATGAGAATGAAGATGATGGTAAATACGATCAGCGAGAGAAAGAGCCAAAGCTGTCTCATACGCCGCCCCTTCCCGACCGTCACGAACATAACGACGGCCGATACAAGCAAAGCCAGGATCGATGTTCGACGGTAGCTGATAATCAGTCCGTACATGAGAATGGGAATGAATGCGAACATCGTCCTTCGCAGCCATCGGAAGGTCTTGCCCTTGTAGTGCGCCATCAACATCGTCCCTGCAATACCCATGCAGAGCAGAAAACCGTCACGCCAGAATAGGAGTGTTCCCCATCCTTTTTGCGGGTCATCGGAAAAGAACTTGATCCAGATCGAATCCGCAGCCTTCATGATTGCAGCAAAGAAGAAAAGAACAAACAGTAATTTCCGTTCTTCTGCACTTCGAAAGATATTGACGATGATATAGAATGAGATCACAATCAGAATCGACTCGTGCGCCTCATATACGACCGTGAATTCCTGCCTTATAAACATGCCCTGCGTCCAGGAAAGTACTAAAGCAAATCCCATGAGCAGGATCGGACCGGAGAAATATGAACGAGCAAAGGTCATATCGCCGCTAACGATCCTTTCCATCACCAGGAGCGCGAAGGTCAGGATCAGGATCACTTCGTGCAGGTAGAACGGAAGCGGAGGCAGCAGAGCACCGATAAAATTCATCTGGAAGATCGAGCCACCCACGTGCCATCCTTGCCACATGCAGAGCCAGGAAAAGAAATAGAGCAGGTAACGCATGGAGAATATCGCCCTGCGTTTGGCGGGCTCCATCATTTCAGGCGTCTCGATGATAGCGTAGTTATTCACTGGTTAATGCTGCCGGATTCTTGCCCAGCAGTAATCCGCGCAATTGATGCCACACTCGCTTCGCTTCCGGCACTTTGAAAAGAATATAGAGAATTGTCACTGCAAGTCCGGCCACGATCGCTCCGAGTATGGATGCGACGATCGGAGATATCTCGGATCCGATCATTTGAACAACAAAGTATCCGGCAATTGCAGCCGAACCGGAAATAAGAATGATACGAATTGTTCCGAGAAGATCGAGCGATGAACCCACCAGTTTTCGCGAATAATAGGACTCGGTTCCACACGTGAATGCATTGGAGAATTGCGAACCGATAATAGCCCCTAGTCCGCCATAAAAACGAATAAGGAAAAAATTTACCGTCAGGTTCGTAGCTCCCCAGAACAATCGGTTCCGGAATACCAGCCGCTCCTTTCCGATCGCAACGAGCGTAGTTGCCTGCATACCTCCCCCAAACATTCCGACGGCGAGGGCAAGTGCCGATAAGCCGATCCGGATCATCGGAATCGCCGCGTCGTATTTGCTGCCATAAACACTTCGCATCACTTCCGGAGCAAAGATCATCATGTATGCACAAAGCGGAAGAAGGACGACATTCTGAAAGCCGGCGATCTCCCGTCGAGCACGCGCGAGCCGAGGATAACTTTTTCGCTCTTCCTGCTGCTCATCGTCATGGGCAAGTTTCGAGAAAATCGAAACAAGTGTACCGCCCAGGCCGAACAGAAAGACATACTCTGTCACCAACAGTACGATCGAGGCAGCAAGATAGTATCCGATCTGGGGAGAAAATTCTCCAAGCATTGCACGCATCATCAGGATATCTGGTTGCCGGCCGAGCACCGTGCTCAGGATATCCGAACCCCATGTGGTAATTCCATAGAGCATCAGCGGCGTTGCAAGAAAAAGCCTGATCCTGCGCCCGCCTGTAATAAGCTTACCAAGCTCTTTCATCACGGAGACGAATGGATACCTTTTCTGCCCCTCCCTCCGATACGATTTCCTGATCTCGGCGTTAAGAGCAAAGAGCAAATAGAATGCATTGATCACTGCGCTCGCCGTAAAAAGTCCCACTGCATATGGAAGAGAAAGGAGATCCCGAAAGAGAAAGATCAATCCGCCACCAAGTAGCAGACTCCGAGAGAGGAGACTGGCAAAGAACACGCGCTTGGTTTCCAGAAGGCCGATCAGTGAAAAGGTGCAGAAAGCAATAATGGCCTGCGCATACAGGAATATGATAAGATATGGGCTGAACTCCCTGACTGAACCCAACGAATCCGCAAATGAAGGGAAGGCCTCAGGAAGAAAGAATAACAAAATAAAAATGAATATCGAAACGATCGTAACCACGAGGATGCGAACTGCGAACAATGTTTTCAGAAAATGCCGAATACCGAGCGAGGACAGATCAGTAAAATCACCGGGACCGGAATGTTCGTTTGTCGATACGCGCTGGATAAAACGGAGTAGCACGCCATCGACGGCGAAGGCACTGATTATAGAGATCGTTGTGCATAATGCAGTGAATACTGCATAGGGAGCGGAAATCTGCGGACCAAAATGACGGACGACAAGAATCGTATATAGATTCATCAGCCCGAACTCCGTCAGCTTATACAGGTAATTCCAGGCGAATCCCCTTGTAGCCCGCTCACGAAATGTCCGTTCTTTTGTCATTCGGATCCTGGCCTCGTCCTTCTGCTCATGAACGGCTCACAGGGCGTGATCGTCTTTTACCTTTGAGCATAGTAACAAAATTCAGATACCGAGCATGCTCTTCGGGATTCGAGGCAACGTTTGCATAGTAATTGCGAATTGCAATATAGAGAACCGAAGCAAGCAATCCGGAAAAAAGTCCGATCAAGAGCATACTATACCTGCTCGGAGAGCTTCTGCGATCCGGAGCGATGGCAGCATCGAGCACCTGAAGCGTTGGCAGATCGCGCTGTTCGTTTATCCTCTCCTGCTCCAATTGCTGGCGAAGATAGGCGCTGAGCGTTTCCAGGAGCTTCACTTCGCGCGTGAGATTCGCAAGCTCTCTGCCAAGCGAAGGAACATCCTTAAAAGCCATGATATAATCTCCGGCTCCGCCTTCATCATATTTCTTCAACTCGCGTTTTACTTCCTCAAGTTGGGCGCGAAGCGTCTGGACTCGTGCCGAACTCGGATTCATCTCGCGCTCCTCCACTGCAAGCTGCATTTCTAACTGCTGTTGCTGCGAGCCCAGAAGAGCGGCGCTCGTCACGGAAGCCGTGAGCTGATCGGTCAATGATATCGTCTTGTGCTGTTCCTGAAATGCCTGAAGTAATGCATACGCCGAGTCCAGCTGATGCATCCGGTTATTATACTCGCCTTCGACAAAGATCCTCGTATTACGAGCCGTCGTCATCAGGCGCTCACGGTTATATCGATCGAGATGATCGACAAATACTTTTGCCAGATACGGTACTAAAAGCCGTGCTGAGTCACGCTCCGCCGGAGTCGGATTCCAGTGAGTCTTGACCGAAATATCAACAGTAAAAATACTGTTCCGCAAAGCTTCACACGTCATCGAATTATGGACTGCTCCGGCAATTCCTTTTTCCGAAGTATCGAAGGTCGCGAAATACCTGCGAATGCGTGCGTCTTTGGCGATCTGTTCGGAGAGCTGGCGCGAATCCAGAACATTCTTGAACATATCGATCGCAGGATTCTCGGCGCCTTTCATGAGATCAAGCGCGCCTGAGCCACCGGTGAGAAAGGAGATGAGTCCGCTCTGCCCCTGCTTCTCCGGAGGGATCAAAGACGACTCTCCCGAAAAAGTTTGCGGCATGATATAGGTAAAGGCCAAAAATCCGATTCCGGAAACGAGTGTCAGGAAGATCACGGCCTTCTTGTGCTTGGCAAGGAGCGTCATGAAATCCATCAAATGCGGATCTTTTTTCTGTGGCTTCAGGATCGGCGTTTCGCCATTCGACTGGATGTTCTGTTCTGGTATATTCATGCTTCTATTACGATCGTTTACTTTCTACTGAGCAAGAATATTCCTGCAAGAATAGTGAGCACCTGCGCAGTGATCGCTGTTGCAAGTTCGAAATTCTTCCAGAATTCCGAATGCTCGGCGGGCACAACAATGGTATCTCCCGGGCCGATCTTGTAATCTCCATCGGAACGAGGATTGATATACGAACTCGTCCGTGAATTGATGACACGGACACTACTACGATCCGCTCCTGATGTGTATCCTCCTGCTCGCTCAACATAATCGCGGAATGTTGCTCCTTCGGTGTAACTAACATTCCCCTGATTATTCACACTTCCGATGACGCTGACAAATCCGCGGGCGCGCGGCACCCAAACCGAATCCTCATCCCTCATCACAATATCCTGCGATGCATCACCTTTTTCCAGAAGGGCGCGGAAGTTGACGATCATCACCGATCTGCCGAGCTGACGTGCTCGCGCCATGTAGTAATTAAACTGATCGTCGGAGATTCGCTTTTCATCGAGGCCTCGAAGCCGATCGATCATCAGGAATTCCGGATCGCTCTCCCATGACCCGATTCCCGCCCGCCTCAAGACGACGGCCTCATCGAGCGAACCCGTAGGAAGAACTCCTCCGGCTCTGCGAAGAACATCGCTGAGTTTTGTCTCTCCTACCTCAATGGAATATTTTCCGGGGAAAAGAACCTCTCCAGCAACACTAACGACACGGGGAAGATGATACTGACTCGTTCCGCGGATCGAGATAACGTCTCCTTCTTTGATCTCCGGATCCTCACCCGAAGCATAATTCACATACATCCTTCGTGCATGCAGCGGATCCTCGGCTGAGAATCTTGCGATCTCCACTGAATCAGTTCGCGCCCCCGGCCTGAGGCCTTTGGCAAGTGCGATCAACGATGAGAGTTTATCCCCATCTGCATACTCAAGTGTTCCGGGCATGCCGACACTTCCGCTGATCATAACCATCTGCATGGCTCGCGGAACGATGATGACATCGCCCCCCTCTAAAACCGGATTAGCAGAGAGATCGCCTGTATTGTAATACTTGATGAGGTCGGCTTTCGTGCGCAACGATCCATCGGTGCGATGGATCTCAATATTCCGAAGTGAAGATTTCTCCGTCAGATCTCCGGCGCGATTGATAACTTCACTAACGCGCATCATAGCCGTTGCCTGATGAACTCCCGGTGAAAGCACTTCTCCCAAGACGCTTACCTTCATCGTCCGCAAACGGCGAAGCGATAAATACGCTTGGGGATTCTTGTAATCGCGAGCAAGAAGAACGTTGATCTTTTTCTCCGCTTCCGGAACGGTCAGCCCGGCAACATCGATCTGCCCGGTGCGAGGGACGATGATCCGGCCTTCGGGAGTAACGGTCAGATCCTGATCGAGAAAATGCGCTGAGTATACATCGAGATAGACTCCATCGCCAGGACCAAGAATGTAGGTTTTCGGATCGATAGCAGATTCCAGAGCTTGCCCGTCCGTGCCGGCTCTGATCGCCTGCCGTTGTGCCAGTAGCCGTTCGACGGCTGTATCGGCTACGGCAGTTCGATTGAGGATCTGGCGGTCTCCGGTCTGCGCCCGGATTCCGATAGGAAGAAGATTGGCAGCAAAGAGAATAGAAAGCAGCGCGATGCTTCGCAATATTCGTTGTGTACTAAACCGGTATTTACGCAAGTGGAAGTTACTAGAATAATGAATTAAGCTACGGAATTAAGGAATACTACATCGTCATTAACGATAAAACTTCCATTTGAATCCGCACGCGCGGATGCAAAAATCCGTGCCCTCTTTTAACACAGAATGGGTAAACAGAAAGCATTCTAAACAAGTTTGCTTTGTTCCGTGTGCATATTTGCAGTGCAAGTTATGTCACAATTCCTACAAATCACGCTTATTTAATGCGCAACGGCTATTTCGGGATCTTCAGGTCGATCGCCCTTGTGGCCATGATCGCACTTGCATTCAACCTGCTTGGCGGCGTGATCCTTGTGATTCTCTATGGAGTAAACATCAAAGCCGGCTCGCCATCCGTCATTGTTCTAGTAAACTCCGTTGCTCAGCTTCTGATGATGCTGGGGCTTCCGATCATCATCGCTCGATCTGCCCATCAAAACTATTTCGCAGCATTCCGGCTCGAAGGCATGTCGGAAACTCGTCTGCCCGTTCACTTGCTGGCCATCCCGATCGTCACATTGGCGCAGATTGTCGGCCAGGGCCTTGCCTCGTTATGGATGATCGGCTTAAGTCAGTTTCCCGATCTCTACTCCTCTCTTCAGGCATTCCAAAAAACCATCGATGATATGATGAACGGGCTCACGACGGCTCATACGACGAGTGAATTCGTGATCCTCCTCTTCGGAGTTGCCGTCGTTCCGGCATTTGCCGAAGAATCCTTCTTCCGGGGATTCATCCAGACCAATATCGAGCGAAGCGGCAAAGGAAAGTCACGCCCCATCGTTGCCCTGCTTATCACCTCAGTTCTCTTCGCCGCACTTCATGCAAGCCCACTGGAGTTTCCGGGGCTTCTGGCTATCGGTCTTGCCCTTGGCTGGCTTGCCTACAGAACCTGCGATCTCCGCGTCAGTGCCTTGGCGCATGCATTCAATAATGGAGCTATTGTTGTCATGGCATTTCTGCTCAAGGATGAGAAGACTGTTGAATCCCTTACCGGCACGAATGCAATGCCGCTAAGCGACACACTTTCCGTACTCGCCGTTTCGATCCCGCTCCTACTTGGATTGCTCTACATCTTTCAGAGATTGACAGAACCTATCGAAGCGCGCGGTAACGCCGATCGAGTAATTGCCCAATACGAACTTGCGATAATGGCCGCCGAGGAGGAAATCCATCCGCTTTGAAGGACTCTTCACTCATCTTGATTGTTCTCATCAGCTCTGGATTCATAGAACCAATCGATACCATACTTCATGAGTAATCTTCTGCAGAGAGTTCTTGTCGGAATCATTGCAATTCCGATCGTCCTGTTCATTGTCCTCACAAGGCCCGTGGCATTCTTCGCCCTCGTCGTGATCCTTTCCGGACTGACCGTTCATGAGTATTACGGACTTGCAAAAGTTAAGGGCTACTTTCCCCAAGGCGGAGTTGGAATCATCTTCACAATGCTTATCGCATTAAGCTTCGGAAAATTCCGGATCCAATCGCTATTGGCACCTATGGGAATTTCCGTTATCTCGCCGCAATTCGAAATGCTCGGAGTGCTCATGATGTTGGGCGCCGTCGTAATCCTCTCCGTCGAGCTTTTCCGCAATCTACCGAATCCTATCGAGCAAACCGCGATCACGATGTTCGGAGCAGTCTATATCGGAGTCGGGCTTGGAAGCATGTTCGGCATTCACGAATACTTTACGATCAAGAATCTCGGAGCCGAGCAGTTCGATCTGTTTCCGCCAGGCTATTTCATTGTTGTCCTGCTTGTATCGATCTGGGTTGGCGATAGCGCAGCCTATTTTGCCGGCAAAGCATTCGGCAAACATAAGATCAGCATCCGCATAAGCCCGGGCAAATCCTGGGAAGGTGCCGTTGCCAATTTTCTCGGCGCTATTGCCGTCTGGGTTGTTGCACCTTTAGTATTGTATCGCTTCTCGCTCTTACCTCTTCCTCATGCAATTGCCATAGGCGCAATAGCCGGAGTAGTTGGACAATTCGGCGACTTCGGGAAATCACTCCTGAAGCGAGATGCCGGAGTGAAAGATTCATCGAATCTCATCCCAGGCCACGGCGGAGTTCTGGACCGCTTGGACTCCATAATCTTTACCGCACCAATAGTACTTCTGTACCTTTGGCTAGCGAAAGTATAGCATTAGCTATATCTGCCAAGTTATTGATTCCTAATAGCTAATATGTACTTTTCTTCTCCGTAATAAAGTAGAACGGCATGTCCTGCCAGATTCAAGCATCTTCAGTCTCAATAACGTATTCGGCCGATTCACCTAATTGCGTTTTGTATATTTGCAGTGCCACGGAGACGGTATTGTTGTGAGTTGTTTTGCATTTAGGGGTCTATGCTTGGCATAGATTATGGCAATGTGTAAGACGTTTGCGCTTTGCCGTCTCTGCGTATTTTCGTCCTTCCTCGCCTCTCAATTCCTCTTTGGATTTCCAGGATTTATGTCGTATATTCGAAGACGAACGTACCTTCTTAATGTTCGTTAGCTATGGCAGATCCCCTCGGTCAACAGAAGAAGAGAATTACCTACATCATCACCGTCCATGGAATGGGCGAACAGCGAAATAACGAAACCCTTACTCCCGTCGTGAGCCGGCTTGTCGATGTTATCCGCGATCGCGATGGAAAAGATAAGAACCCCTACCCTCGTAACACCCTCTCTCTGGGCCAGGCAACCGGACAGGAAACGGAGGCTGAGCCTTGGGCAGCGTTCGACGAACTCACGATAAAAAAATTGCAGGATGGCGAAAAGGGTTTCTGCTTCTACGGACTCAAAGCTGCTCCGCATACCGATCCCGATTGCATACGATTCTCAGATATTTATTGGCAGGATGTTTTGCAGCAGCAATGCGAGTCCGTCGGCCAGCCGACCGATACCTGGATCGGCGCCGTTGTCAGCCGCGTCTTTCAGAATCCTGCGCAACCTGCACGTCTTAAATCTCTTCTCTACACGCTCGAGCAAACCGTCGATATTCTCTATTACGCAAGCAAGTTCAAATTCCCGGAAATCAGCTCGACAGCATTCGGAAAATATCTCGGCGATGTTCAAGTCTATACGGAATCCGACGAATGCCGCGCTCAGGCAATAGCAAAATTCCAGAGCAGGATCAAAGTTCTCGACGAAGCAACTCTTCCCGATTACGAAGCGCGCTTTATTGTTATTGCCCACAGCCTCGGTACAATAATGACGCTCGATGCGCTGATCGATGCTGCAGGAAAAGATCTTCCGTGGGTGGATAGGATCGATGCACTCATAACACTTGGCTCACCCATCGATAAGATCATTACGCTCTGGGATTATGAATATAAAGATGAACTTGGTGCGATCAAAATTCCGAGAGCAAAGAAGATCCCACTCTATAACTACTCCGACGAGCAAGACCCGGTCGGATATTATCTCATCGAAGTTTCTACTAAAGATTCCTTCTATAATCTCTTCGAAAAGAAAGAAGATATTGTCTATAATCATTGCGTCGTGCCCGGGCTCGCACACGTAAGTTATTGGGATGATATCGAGCTTTTCCGTCATATTACCAAGACAGTAATCGCCCCAGCAGTCGAACAAGTGAAGGATGCGAAGATGTGGTTCAAGAAAGCCGTGTATGCCGGAGTTTTGGGCGTCACGTACTTCCTGATTCCTCTTCTGATCTCGATAGCGAACGTGGTTACCCTTTCCCTGGCGCTTGATGCCGATAGTTGGCAGGCACGGATCATCAATTCATTTCTCTTTGTCGTTACGCTCTGGTTCGGCAAACAGATCATATCGCTAACGATCAATTGGCGACTCTCGGCTAACCGCGGGCGAAGAGCGAAACCCATATCGCCCGATCCATCGATCGACGGCAATTACAAATACAAATGGATGAATCTTCTGCTCTGGTCGATCATGATCGTAACGACCATTCTTCCTGCGTATTTCTTCATCTGTCCGCCATGGGAAAATCATCTGACCCTATCGGTGAAGAACTTGCTGCCGCTTGCAATTACGATCGTCCTCTCCGTACTCGCATTATTCATTTACTTCCGCCAGCAGCGAAGAAGGCAGGCCATCATGAAGGGATTCATGAGCAATGATATTGCAACTGCTCTGACTGTGCTCTTTGCAGCGGGACTCTTCACCGGTGCTGCTCTAACCAAACATATTTCTGTTGTCGGCTTTTCGGGAAGTGATACATTGCAAGTTTTTGGACAGGGTATTCCGAAAGCGCGATCGCTCTATGACCTCCTTCCTTCGGCAAGTATCTCGCATGCACAAGGCAACACCATCCTGAAGGTACCGCCGGTTTCAAAGCGGTCCTCTCGAAGTGATACTAAATCTACTGTTCAACAGGAAAAGAATCCTCCACATTCTTCTGATCCCGGTGTGAGAACAAATAATATGCAGAATCAGACGCCACCGCCGCCTGGGAGTGATACTACGACAACGCTCTCTGCTTCGGTGCGGCCACCTTCGGCTACCAATGATACGAAAACGCAGACAACGCCGGCACCTATGCCCGCATCTTCTCCGGTTGCAGCCGGCATCAAACCGGACACCGTCTACGTCGTCAAAGCAGCGTCCCCAGCACAGGAGGATTCTCAAAAGTCAGCGATCCTCTATTACTCAGCACTCATGTCGGCCTTCACAGCCTTCAGTTACTCCTCGCTAAAATACTTCACGGAGAAAATGAGCATCAAGCGAAGAAAGAAGAAAGCAGAGCAGCACCGCCCGTAGGGGCATAATGACTACCCTCTTCTCTCCCTTGCATCGGCGCTCCAGAGAAGTTTGGTGCGCAGGAGATCGAAGTACGTGCGTTCTTTGCGGCGAAGGAGTTTGAGTTTGTTCGGATGACCGGATAGTCGCACGAGAGCGGGAGTTTCAGAAACAACTTCTTCCTGGCCGTCGGCTACAATGAGAGCCGGTGTGCTTCCGTCGTTGGTGATACGCAGATCGATCTCGTACCATTCGGGTACGATAACGGGCCGGACTGTCAGCGTATGCGGAGCGATCGGAGTAATGATGATGACCGGACTTGTCGGCTCAACAATGGGACCTCCTGCACTAGCCGCATATCCGGTCGAACCTGTCGGTGAAGCAACGATAAGGCCATCCGCTCTGATCGTGCCGAGGAGCGAACCTTGCACCATGATCTCAAAGGTCAGCATACGAGTCGATCCAAAATTATCGATGGCTATCTCGTTAAGCGCCGTTAGATGAGCTACATCTCCTCGCTCGCCTTCGCGAGACCGGTCGAGATCATCCCGACGAATTTCCACTCCCGTCTTGCTATCGAATTCGGAAGTGACCTTCGCTCCGATGAGAAGCCTATCCTCCCGGATCAACTTATCGGCCCAAAGTTCATCGAGGATCCGAGGCATCAAATCGGGAGCATTTTCAGCTATAAATCCAAGTTTTCCAAGATTTACGCCGATCAGCTCAACCGATGGATTAGCGCGAATTATCGCCCTTGCCGAGGTCAGCAACGTGCCATCGCCACCGAGGGAAAAGATGATGTCACTCGATGAAGCGATCTGTAATGGCGAGGCTGAGGAATGGACTTTATCGCCTTCGGAAGCAATAGCTGCCAGCTCGGAGCTAATGATGCAATCGGTTACGCCATGCTGGCGGAGCAGCTTCAGGAGTTCATCGACGGTTTCCTTCGTCTGCGGCTTTGCGCCATTCCCTAAGATGCCGATCTTTTTTGCTTGCACGATTTTGGACTAATTCTGCAGACTGGTTGTAAATGGTTATTTTAGCAGGAGGTAGAACAAAAGGAGGTGAGGATTTATTTTAGGGAAAGAAACAGGGAAATTCTTGAAGTTTTGTCATCCTATGTTAATTTCCGAGGTATTGAGGATGTTGGGAAAGAACCCCGACAGA
>JAUZOQ010000040.1 GCA_030706385.1 Bacteroidota bacterium
GCAGATCTGCTCCGCCGATGAGATACTGCGTATGAAGAGAAGTATCTCCCGTATGGAAGATCCTTTTGCCATCGAATTCTATCAGAAGTCCAACAGCTCCGAGGATGTGACCGCTTTTATAGAATGATACTTTGATCTTCTTTTCATCCTCGGCCGATCCGTTTAGAAAAAAATTCGTGTTGATCTTTCGCGGTTCGATATTGCGAACGATCTCATCGAGTTTCTCCAATGAATAGAAGGTCAGCTTATCGATCACTTCCTGAGGATGCTGGCGCGGAAGAAGGCTGGAAGAATTGCTCAGCATGATGCGGGCGATCTCCGTTGTTTCGGGAGTCGCGATGACTCGAGCTTGCGGCTGCGATTGAAGCATGAACGGCATGCCACCAAGATGATCGGTATGCGCATGAGTGATGATGAAGGTGTTGACGCTGTAAGGATCCAGAAGCTGCGCCTTCGGAAAAGCATCCCAGCCGATCTTTTCGGGATGAAGGCCGGCATCGACAAGCAAACCGTAGCCGCCGATATTATAGAAGTACGCATTCGCGCCGATCTCGCGAGCCCCGCCTAATGCCAAAAATTGAATCTGTTCCAAGACGCGCTTTGTTTAGTGATACGAACCTCTCATACCAAATATGAGACTTCCACGGAGACTGACGGTTCTTTGTGTATTTTAGCCCAATTTAACAAAGGCCGTCATTTGAAGAGTTGCAAGGATTTCCGGTATGGCTTCGCCCCTCTGATCAGATGAAAGATACAACCACGGAATATATTCCAAAACCACCATCGGTACGTCGGCTTCTGGCGAAGAGGGCGTTATTGATGATGGCCGGAATCGTCGAAGTCGCATCGCATTATGTGCTCACGAATGCCCGATATCTCGGGCAAGGGCTGACGCCGCAGTTCTTGCGATTCTCTACACGAAGCGATATTATCTCGAATGCGCTGTTCCTTTTTATCGTCTTGCTCATCGGCAGAGCGCTGCTCGATCCGTCGCGGATGAGTTTCCTGCGGACAGCTATCGTGATCGCAACGGGTTTCATCATCTTCTGGATCACACTCGGAGCAAAGAATTTCGAAGTTGCAGAATTTCCGCGCGTTGCATCCATTGCCTATCTCCTAACGCGCTCGTTGTTTCTGTCGCTTTTGTTGCCGCGCAAGGAATATAACTTTTCGCGAATATCCGGAGCACTGCGAGTACTGAAGAATACGCTCCTCACTTTTTCCGGAGCCGTGCTCTTTGCATTCATCTTTTCCTTCACGTACGAAGTGACATCGGATTTCGAAGAGATGCGCAGGTTCGATGCAGATGCTGCTGTAATTCTGGGTGCAGCAGTCTGGCACGGAACCGAGACTGGAGATCATGCAAGCCCTACTCTGCTGGAACGGATAAAACTCGGAGAGCAGCTCTTCAAGCAGAACATCATTCCGAAGATCGTAACGACAGGATCGAATGCTCCGGGCGAACAAGCGGAAGGTGATATTGCAAAGATCGAACTGGTGAAACGAGGAGTCGATGAAAGTAAGATCATAAGTGAAGTACATTCTCACTCAACTCTTGAACAAATACTCTACTTACGCGACGAGTTAATGACAAAGCAGGGTTGGAAGAAATTCATTATTGTCAGCGATCAATATCATTTAGCGCGGGCTCTGGAGATCTGCAAATTCAACAACGTCGAAGCTCTCGGCACCCCTTCTGGGATCAAGCAATCTTTTCTCGATCTTGGCTATTACCGCCTTCGGGAAAGCGTTGCACTACTTGCCTACTGGATTCTGGGAAAGTGATCTGCGTTTTCGAAGGAACGTGACTTGTATTCTGTTTCGTTTTAGTCGAAATAACAGGCAAGGAAGCGCAATTCCTATGAATTGAGACTACGTTTCCGCCATTTTTCATTATAATAACTAATGATACAGGCGATGTCCGCTACAAAAACTGCTGCCCCTATTAAAGGTGTCATGACTAACGGCAAATCTTCAAATGAAAGGACATCCGTCGAGCCGCTCGGGCAGCGAGGGATTTTCGATATTGTTTCCGAACGCGATCACGAACAAGTAGTCTTCTGCTCCGACAAGGCTTCCGGCCTGCGAGCTATCATCGCCATCCATAATACGACCTTGGGACCGGCTTTGGGCGGAGCCCGTATGTGGACTTATGCAAGCGATCTCGATGCACTCAACGATGTACTCCGTCTTTCTCGGGGCATGACCTATAAGGCTGCTGCTGCAGGGCTCAATCTCGGTGGTGGCAAAGCCGTCATCATCGGCGATCCGCGGATTCAAAAAACTGAACAGCTTTTCCGTGCATTCGGGCGCTTTATTGAAGGGCTGAGCGGACGTTATATCACGGCAGAAGATGTCGGTACCGGAGTCAACGATATGGTACACATCTTTCATGAAACGAAATATGTTACCGGTATTCCGTTCGAACTTGGCGGATCAGGAGATCCATCACCCGTAACGGCATACGGATCTTTCTGCGGAATTAAGGCATGCGCGAATGTTCGCTATGGCAGCGATTCGCTCGAGGGCAAACGCGTCGTCATCCAGGGTGCAGGCCATGTTGCATCAGGACTTGCGAAATATTTGACCGAAGCCGGCGCTAAAGTTTTTATCACCGATATCTACGCTGAGAAAGCTCAGCAAGTCGCTAAGGATAGCGGAGCAACAGTCTTCGCACCGGAAGATGTATTTGAAATGGATTGCGATATATTTGCTCCTGCAGCACTCGGAGGAGTGATCAATGATGCAACGATCGGCAAATTGAAATGCGATATCGTCGCCGGACCTGCGAACAACCAGCTTGGCGATGAAGATAAACATTCGAAAGAGCTTGCCATACGCGGCATCATGTATGCTCCCGATTATGTCATCAATGCCGGAGGCTTGATCAACGTAGCAAGTGAACTCGAAGGCTACTCGCAGCCTCGCGCATTGAAGCAGGCTGAAAACATTTACAATACTCTGAAGAAGATCCTGCTTCGCTCACAGGAGCTTGGTATTACGACAAACGAAGCTGCCAATCACGTCGTCGAAGAGCGCCTCGCAGCGATCGCCTCGACGAAGCGCATCTATGCTTCACAATCGCATTTCTCCGGAAGATTCGGAGAGTCCTGGAAACGGAAAGATTAACCTCGAACGGACATGTGATTTACCAAAAGGATCTGGAAACGGATCCTTTTACATTATTGCCCCAAAAGGTGTTATATTTGTGAATACCCTTACACAGCTATGAAGACCTCCATTTTCGGCATCGTATTCTTCACCTTCCTCGCTGCGGGATGTTCCGAGCATTCAGTTGCTCCTCCAATGGCTCAAACCACGAAGGTCATTTCGCCGCTTGCGTATGGCGATGAGTGGATCTATGACGAACAGACGTTCGATTCCACCGGAAGACTTGTCGAGGATTTCATGGATACGACAAGAGTAGGACTTGCCACCGAAATTCAAGGAGAGAACTGGTATCTTGTTTCCGATAACAATAACCTCCGCTCAACGTTCTATTTTACGAACAGAAGCGATGGCTACTGGTTCTTTGATGAGCGAACCAATACTCCCAGCCTGACGTGGAAATACCCTTGCGTAGCCGGAGAAATATATCATGATAAGATTGATACCGTCCTGGCAGTCGGAAGCGTTATTCAATGTTCGCGTTTCTATAAGAAAGTTGTTTCGAGAGATGAAAAAGTTGTTATCGGTGATACGACATATAGCTGTTATCATTATCAGACCTATAACTACTTCTTTCTGGCCGGAGCCGATACGATCGCCCGTAAACCATCTACCGACGAGTATATTGTGCCGGGTATCGGCGAAGTTCGTTTTTCGATGCCATTTGACGAATCATTCAATCCGACAACAAATGTCACGATTGTACATGGAACGAGCGTTACGACATTGAAAAGTTACTCGCTGAAATAAATACGCAATGAAGATCTTATTCATGATAGCGGCGGCGTGCGTCCTTCTGGCAGCAGGATGCTCGAAGAATTCTTCCGAACCTGTCGGAACCGTGGCCGGGCCCGATGTGATCGCACCTCTTGCCACAGGCGATCAGTGGATCTACGATGTGGCAACAATGGATTCATCGGGTGTAATTTCCGAAGATCATTTAGATACTCTCAGAGTTGGGCTTGCATCGACGATCGATGGAGAAACCTGGTATCTCATCAGCACTGCGAGCAAGAGCAGTTCTGCTTCATTTTTTACCAATCGTTCGGATGGATATTGGTTCTTCAATGAGTCGACGCGAATTCCCGTTATGCAATTCAAATACCCTGCAACGGCGGGAGAAAGTTTCGCAAAAAGCATCGATACGGTTTTTGGCACTGATTCGAATTTCGACGGTATCAAGTCATTCACAAAAGTGATATCGACCGATGAGAAGGTAACCATCGGTAGTAAGACTTATTCCTGCTATCATTACCAAAGCTATCTGTACTTCTTCCAGAATGGCGCCGATACGATTCCCCGACTTCCGACAAATGACGATTATTACTCGCCCGGTATCGGCAAGATAAAATCGATCTTCTATTTCAATAATTCGTTCAACGCCTCGGCGGCTCCGGACCGAACCGTTACAACTCTGAAAAGTTATTCTCTAAAATAGATCGATGAATAGAATCACACTCATTATTCTTCTTTCGGTTTCTTTCCTGGCAGCAAGTTGCAAGAGCCCTAGTTCTCCGTCACAGGCGAATTACGGTGATCTGATTCCAATCAAAACCGGGAATCAATGGATCTACCAGTCTACAAGCAGTGATACAACGGGAAACGTCATTGCCGTACATACCGATACTTCCATTGTAGGGCTTGCCGTCGAGATCGATAGTTCGATCTGGAATGTCTTTACATTCCCGGGATCTACGCTTCTGCAAGCCCAATTCATATCGAGTCGGAATGATGGATTGTGGCTCTTCGACGATCAGCAGTCCGGAACCCCGCTTCTAGAATTCAAGTATCCGAGCAATATTGGAGAAGAAAATGTCGTGCTCAACGATTCATCAGGTCTTGGAAATGGGTCAGTAATTCAATTTGTCACGAAATTGGTTTCTTCAACCGAATCGGTGACTACAAAGGCAGGTGTATTTATCTGTTACCACTATCAGGATATGTTTAAAGTATTAAGTCCGAGCGGCAACGTGCAGTTCTCGCAAAATGTCGCCGATATTTTCATCACTCCGGGTGTGGGAATCATCAAGATCTCGGAACCGACCGACGCCGTAACTCTGGGTACTTTTAATAAAATACCAATGACCATTCGGCTGCTTACTGAAATGCACCTACAATGACAATGAAGACATTCTTACAACCCAAAAGCCTCTGCCTCGTCTTGTTCGTCCTTGCTCTCGGCAGCTGCAAGAACTCCAGCGAACCCGCATCGCAGCCCGATCTTATTCCATTCCAAACCGGAAATAGGTGGGCATACCTGACAACGCAGACCGATGGCAACGGAAATACAGAGCCATTCGGCGCCGATAGTTCGACTTTAGGTCTATCAGTGCGCATGGCAAATAACGATTGGTACTTTTACTCGATACCCGGCGATAATAATCCTCTGGTCAATTTATCTCTTTATCGGACGACAAGCAGCGGTTGTTGGGCTTTCAATCAGGGAAGCAATTCCGGAGGACTGGTTTTCCCGTATCCTGCAGTTGCAGGAAGTGCCTACGATGTTTTCTTGGATTCATCGATGATGTCCAGTGGTGGACCGATCATCAAAGTAGTCGGCAAGGTTGTTTCGCTCGGGGAAAGCGTCACCTCGCCTGCCGGTACATTCTCTTGTCTGCACTATCAGCTATCCGGCATCCTCATCACAAACGATGGAAGAAGGGTGCCGCAGGAACCCACAGAATACTATATTTCACCGGGTGTGGGAATCGTCAAATCGATCGAGCAAGTCGGAACAACTACGGATTCTGTGGGTAATGTCATTCCCTCATGGAATCATAGAGATAGAGTACTCACGTCGTACACGATCAATTAGCTAGAGGAGCACTTTCGAGAGGATCTTTCCACTTTCATCGATCTCATAGACGATCGGTTCGGCATTCGGAATATTCAGCTCCACTACTTCTTCTTTCGAAAGCTTATCCAGATCCATGACGATGGCTCGAAGCGAATTGCCATGCGCCGAGACGAGAACATTTTTTCCTTCTTTAACTAACGGCAGGATATTCTTTTCGAAATACGGAAGAGTTCTGGCAGCCGTATCTTTCAGGCTTTCACCATTGGGCGGAGGCACATCGTAACTTCTGCGCCAGATCTTCACCTGATCGGCACCGAATTTCTCGGCGCATTCGGCTTTGTTAAGGCCTTGAAGATCGCCATACATTCTTTCATTCAGTGCAGCATCCTGAGCGATCGGAACAAGCTCCTGATCGGCTCCGCGCAATGCTTCGGTAAGCGTATCGATCGCACGGATCAATACGGAAGTGAATCCAAAATCGATAGGTATCCCGCGCAAGAGCTTCCCTGCTTCGTATGCTTCTTTCTTTCCTTTTTCCGTCAAGCCGATATCGATCCATCCGGTAAAACGATTCTCCGAATTCCACTGCGACTCTCCATGACGAAGCAAGATCAATTTTCCCATAATTCAATGATTAATGTACAATGTGCAATTTACAATAATACGAAACAAGCTCCATGCCCATTGTACATTGCTCATTGTACATTGTCAATTGATTAATATAGCGGCCGCCTCGACCAGTAGTACATCGGCACAATAGCAGCCACAACAGTATAGAGCACCGTAAGTCCTCCGTGCTCGGTCGCATAGGCGATAAAACTCAGTCCGCTTCCTGCAGTAAAGAAAAAATAATAAATAAGATTGGCGATGAGCGATGCGGCAAAAACAAAAAGCAGGAATGGCCAATTGCGTAATCTCTGCTTTGCAACTTCCTCATTAAAGAAATACCCAAGCAAAAAACCGGCAAGTGTATAGGAAAGTGCATGGGCTCCGAGCGATCCGCTCGAAAGAATATCAAGGGCAAGGCCCAGAACGAATCCGGAAAGTTCGGCCACGAGCTGCCCGCGAGTGATGATAATATAGACAAGGAAGATCAGTGCCAGATCCGGAGTGGCGCCGGTAAAGGACGATATGAACCTGCTGGCCAGGACCTGAACGATCACCAGAAGAAGCGCTATAGCCGATTCGATCAAGTAGGGCACGTATCTTATTTCGGTTTTTTCTTTTTCGTCAGATCCGTCTTCTTCGTCATCTCTTCTTCTGCCTTGAGTTGAAGTGCAGCTTTTTCCTGCTCAAGCACATCGTCTTTCAAGACAACATAGCAATGCTCAACCCGAAACGGATGCGCAGCAGGGGCAACAAAGATCTTCCGGAACATCGTGTTGGGTTCTGGCTCAAGGCGGATGATCGTTCCGATCGGAACTTCGGATGGAAAAAACGTCGAGTATTCGCTCGTGACGACAAGATCGCCTTCTTTCACATCGAGAGCCTTCGGTACATTGCGCACGATAAGTTCATCTCCGCCTTCCCAGCCGAGGATTCCATCGACTCGAGTCCGGGATATTTTGACGGCAACGCGCATATCCCTATTGAACAATCCTTCGACAAGGCTGAAACCACCGCTTGTCGAATACACTCTTCCGATGAGACCGCCGTCGGTCATTACTGCCATTCCCTTCTTAATACCGGAAGACTCTCCCGCAGAAAGAGTAAGCATGTTACGATCGCCGATCGATGTTTTGCCGACGATCTCCGCAGCAAGAAGTTTCCACTCACTTCGCGGTTTAAGGCCTAAGAGTTTTCGGAGTTCTTCGTTCTCGCCTTTAGCGCGCCGAAGTTGCGCAAGTTCGGAAGAAAGAATGATATTGCGGGCGCGAAGATCGGTATTTTCTTTGGAGAGCACAAAAGGATTTGGAATCCAGGAATAGAGGGATTGCAGAGAGCCGACGAAGATCGTCGTAACTGCACGCAGCGGCTGGACCTCAGTCGAGCGTGAGAGTGCCATGAAAAAAAACGATAGAAAGACCAGGCCCGTCAGTACGACGTACTCTTTGAATAGGATGAAGAAGTTCAAGAGCCGGCGCATCTGGATTTACGCTTGGGATGATATTAATAACGCTTGCTCTTGAGTAAGACTCTCATATACTTCGGAAGATCTTCAAGCACGCGACCCGTTCCTCGCACGACGGCCGTCAGCGGATCGTCGGCAACGTGAACGGGCAGGTTCGTTTCCAGTCGCAGGCGTTCGTCAAGGCCTTTGAGTAGCGCTCCACCGCCGGAGAGCATCATGCCGCGATCCAAGATATCGGCAGAAAGCTCAGGCGGCGTGCGTTCCAGACTGCGCTTGACGGCTTCGACGATCTGATTGACAGGCTCGGCAAGTGCCTGACGGACTTCGATCGAGCTGACTTCAATCGTTTTCGGAATTCCTGCAACCATGTCGCGCCCTTTTACTTCGACCATCAACTCTTCTTCTAGTGGCATCGCGCTTCCGACCTGGCATTTAATGAGCTCGGCAGTCCTCTCGCCGATGAGCATGTTGTAATTCTTCTTGAAGAAAAGCACGACAGCTTCAGAAAGCTCATCTCCTGCCGTGCGAAGCGATTCCTGATTGACAATTCCGCTTAAGGCGATAACGGCTATCTCCGTCGTGCCGCCGCCGATATCGATAATGATATTTCCGACCGGTGCATCGACATCAAGGCCGATTCCGATCGCTGCAGCCATAGGCTCGGAGATGAGATGAACTTCCTTGGCTCCGGCATGCTCGGCGCTATCGCGCACGGCACGTTTCTCAACTTCAGTAATACCGCTCGGAACACTGATAATGATTCTGCGCGACGGAAGCCAGGAAGGATGAACTTTGCGAATCAGCTGGCGCAGCATACCTTCGGCGATCTCGAAATCGGCGATAACGCCATCCTTCATCGGGCGGATCGTCTGGATATCTCGATGCGTCCTGCCAAGCATCGCCTGCGCTTCACGGCCGATGGCGATAAGCTTCTTTGTCGTCGTATCGTAAGCAACGATCGAAGGCTCATTCAGAACGATGCCCTTGCCCTTCATATAGATCAGAGTATTGGCAGTTCCAAGATCGATCGCAATATCAGCGCTAAAGAGATTTAACATGTACTACAATAAGAGAGAGTATAATCAAAAAATTGGAAAACGTAACAATGCCTCAGTGTTTGAAATGCCGCATGCCTGTCATGACAAGAGAAATATTCCGCTCTTCGGCGGCTTTGATCACTTCTTCATCCCGAACCGATCCGCCAGGTTCGATCACGGCAATGGCTCCGGCATCGGCAGCTTCAATAAGTCCATCGGCGAAGGGGAAGAAGGCGTCACTGGCAACAAGCGATCCGGAAAGCGAATGTCCGAAACGTTTGGCGCTTGTTACGGCAAGCCGGCTTGAAGCGACGCGGGAAGTCTGCCCGCAGCCGATTCCGATCGTACGTGCAAAGCCATTCTCAGTCTGCGCATAAACAATTGCATTGCTCTTTACGTGCTTGCAAATTTTCCACGTAAATAGCAATCCTTCCCTTTCTTCCTCGGATACAGGCCGCTTTGTCACCGATTTCATCTCGGCATTAGTAAAAAGCTGATTATCGCTTTCTTGTTCCAAAATACCGCCGACAATAGATCGGATATCGGTACCGGACTGAGTCCGCTTTCGCAGCATGGCAGGATCGAATTTCAACAATCGTCTGTCCTTTTTCTTCTTCAATAGAGTGAGCGCATTCTCATCGAATGAAGGTGCAAGGATAACTTCGCTGAAGAACTCATTCACTCGCATAGCAAGCGCTTCGTTGCATGGGCGATTCATGACGATAATGCCGCCAAATGGGCTTTCCGTATCTGTTGCAAAGGCTTTCTCGAATGCATCGAGAACATCCTTCCCTTCAGCCATACCGCAGGGATTGGTGTGCTTGATAATTCCAACTACGGCTTTGCTTGAATCCAGGAATTCGGAAATCACAAGCAGCGAAGCAGAGCAATCCAGATAATTATTATACGATAATTCTTTTCCCCAGAGTTGCTCGTAGAGCGAATCTAAGAATGCACTTGAGACCGACGCTTTTTGATGGGGGTTTTCGCCGTAGCGAAGAGTGATCTTCTTCTTGCCTTCGAAGTAATCGGCGATGGCGCGATCATAAACGGCTACATGTTCGAATGCTTCGCCGGCAAGGGCGAGGCGCGTTGCATGCGAAACGGAGCCGGAATTTTTCTTTAGTTCTTGAATGAATTCCGGATATTGTGCGGGGCTTGTAAGAAGCGCCACCGCTTCATAATTCTTTCCGGCGCTGCGAAGCATTGCAGGGCCGCCGATATCGATATTCTCGATGATCTCTTCATGAGTCGAACCGGTCTTTGCAACCGTAGCTTCGAAGGGATAGAGATTGACGACAAGAAGATCGATCGGCCTGATATTGTGCTCCTTGGCTTGAGCAGTATGTTCAGCGACGTCGCGCCGAAAAAGCAAACCGCCGTGCACCATGGGATGCAGAGTCTTGACTCTTCCATCCATCATTTCCGGAAAGTGCGTTAGGTCGCTGATGCTTTTTACGGCAAATCCGTTATCGCGAAGAAATTTTTCCGTGCCGCCTGTTGAATAGAGTTCGACTCCGCTTGCAGCAAGGGCTTCGGCCAATTCTTTCAATCCACTCTTATCGGAGACGCTGATGAGCGCAGTTTTGATCTTAATATGTTCTATCATTTCGTATGTAAAATTGATTCGGCAATAATACCGATAGCCTGCGGAAGAATGCGATGTTCGATCTTCGTGATCCGCTCGGCAAGAATTTCCGGAGTATCTCCCGGCTCGACGGGACAGGATTCCTGCAGTATGATCTTACCGGAATCGTATTCTCCTTCAACCAGATGTACCGATGCTCCTGATATATTCCGTCCCGCCTCGAGTACTGCGCGATGAACGTTCAACCCATACATTCCGCTGCCTCCGAATTCCGGAAGTAAGGCCGGATGAACGTTGACTATCCTTCCACGGTATTTCTCGAGCACGGCACCGGGAAGTTTCTTCATATAGCCGGCAAGCGCAATGAGATCGATGCGGGTGTTATTCAGTGCTTCCAACAATCTGCGTTCGAACTCGTGAAGATCGTTATTACACTTCAGCACAGAGAGATGGATTCCGTTGATATTTTTTCTTTTCGCAAATTCCAGTGCTCCGGAGTTCGAATTGTTCGAGACAACAAGAGCAAGTTCGATATTGCGGAGCGAACCGCTTTCAATACTATTATAGATAGCTTCGAGGTTCGAGCCGCGTCCGGATGCAAAAACGGCAAGTCGTAGCAACGTGATCCTTCTTTAGAATAGCGAATTGGAAAATGCAAATTTACGGGAAATTGGGAGAAAAATTTTGAATTGAAGGATTTTCGCGGAGAGGCTACTGCTTCACCACCATCTTCGTTATGACAGAGTTCGGAGTCTCAAAACGGATGTAGTATGTGCCTGGTGCAAATTTGGAAAGATCAAGGGTTAATTCTGTGCTTCGGACATTCTTGTATTCTTGAATGCTCTCACCAAGAATATTCAGAACAGTAACCTCCGATACTCCTAATGGAAGATTTTGAACGGTTAGCGATCCAGCCGTCGGATTCGGGGTTAATGTTAACGATGCCAAAGTTCTTGCCTGGACTACACCAAGAGGATGAGCCGCATTCGGAGGAGCATCGGTGTAATCGAAATCGAGCGTTGAGCAAGTGACTTTGCCATCCATGTACTGATCAAATCCTGTAATGGAAGAGCCATCGGCTAATATGAACGTGCTATATATCCCCTCATTCGAGATCGATGATCCAGTCTTTAAGTAGAATACTGATTCATTACCTCTCGCGATTACAGTTGAGCCAGGCTCTTGAAATACTGTGTCATAAGATCCAATAACGTACAATTTAACACCTGGATTTACCCAAAAAACTGAATTAGATAGGGTCGTTGCCGAATCATTATTCATAACAATAGATCGCTTAGGTATTACTGGCTTGGAGCAATCATACACATGAACAGAGTAGGTCTTAGAGACCGAACACCCACAGGTTGTCGTAGCGTTAATGGTGATAATCTTATCTCCACCAGATAAGAAAATAATATTGGCCCTATTGCCCACTATGGTATCTGGTGAAGCGTCCGCACCGAGGATCCAAGTATACGTTGCGAGAGGAGTAGGTGAAATAATATCAAATCGTTCAGATATTCCTGCAGAGATGGCAGTCGGAGCCCATTCGATACCATAAAATCGAGGTGTAGTACAAATCGAGAAATCAGATCCATTATCTTGACTTGTTGTGTAAGGAACTGCACCTAAGATTCTAAGTCGATAACCTGTGGAATTAGCAATGCCTTCAGGTATCAATGCACTAATTTTGAAAGAACCAGGAAGTGTATCTTGTAATGAGGCCAGATTCGTGAATCCGCTACTGAAACTTCCACTCGGGTCGGAGAGCTGAAGGGTAAATGCGTTCTTATGTCCCCATATTCCAGTCGCGTTGAAATTCACTGTCACCGAATCGCCCGTACAAAAACTTGAAGATGCAATCGGCACCATCGTAATCGTTTGGCCGGAAGCAAGAGTTGAAAGAATTAGCACACATGACACAACTGCGAAGCGAAGATGACTCGGCATGTATTTCATAGGATATTAGGACTAGATGAACAGAGGAAATAACACTTCCACGCGCGTATTGTTACACCTATTTACTATCGGAACTCCGCGTAATTCTGCGCCGAGCGAAATAGCGTATTGGCTCACCGAGCCACCGGATTCATCAGCCTTGCGTACCGGGGATTCGAGCGGATGTTATCGAAATCGGGATCGGATTGCACTTCGCCTTTCTTCCCGGGTGCAATGGGGAAAAGCACTTCAAGATCGTTCAAGGATTCTTCGCTCTTGCCTTGTTTTGCGTAACAACAGGCAGCGTTATAGAGGAGCCGGATATCGGTCGGATGGATATGCAGGAGTGAATCGAATACCTTTCCGGCATATGCATTTTGCCCTGCCATATCAAGAGCAAGTGCGTAGTTCGTTGCCAGGTTCAGACTATCGGGATGTAATTGGAGTTGCCGCCTGCATAAGCCGACTGCCAACGCGCCGCATTCCCTCGATCGATCGGCATCACTCAGTCTGGAAGCGACGATTCCGGCAAGAATAAGATAGCCCACATTCGTCGAATCAAGTTTGATCGCCTGTTCGAACAAATTCAGCGAACGGGATTTATCGGTTGAGATCAGATCATTGGCAAGCCGTGCGATCGCAGCAGCGTCACCGGGATGCGCAGCGACGTTTTGTTCCAGGGTGCGGATGTTCTGCTCGTCGTTAACAACGCCGACGATCGCTCCGACGATATCGGAGCATAGCTTTTCACGGATGTTGAAAAGTTCTTTTGCATTCCCGCTATAGACTTCTTCCCAAATCTCACCGCCGCGCTTCGAATCGAATACACGGACTGCAACGTAATTGACATCATGGGCTTTCCGTACAATACCTTCAACGATAAACCTGGCCTGTAATTTATTTCCGATCGCAATTGCATTCAGATCGGAATTCTTATATGCCGACGACGAAGCCCCGCTGATCAAGGTAAGCACATTGTGCTTGGAAAGCGTCGTTTGAATAGCTTCGGAAAATATGTCGAGATTGCGGGTACTATCCTTTTCAAGGTTAAGCGTTCGAAACGGTAGAACGGCCACCATCGTATCATGTGATATTTTTTCTTTGGAGTCCCGAAGCAGAAAGAATAATCCTGTACCAAAGGCAAGCACGATACCCGCACCCACCAATGCACGTTTTCGGACCCGTTGCATCCTTGAGTGCGGAGCCAGCATGGAAACATTTTCCTGCTCTTCACCCGATAACTTTGCTACGAGATTTCGGACGGCATGAAGGATGGCCTGCTCGTCGTGATAATTTGTTCGCTGAATTCCGGCCAACGCGTATTCTAATCTTCCGGGAAGATTTACCGTGCCGATCTCGATTGGTAGAATAATTTTTCCGTGCTCGGCAGCGATGGCGATCTCTTTGGATACGTTATGGGAAGCTGCAGATGATTCGGAGAGCAAAGCGATGAAGATCCCGCTCTCTTTAATATTGTGGACGATCTCGTCCGACCAGATGGAGGCGCCGGCAATCGATTCCTGATCGATCCAGACGGTATACCCTTCACGTCGGAGCAGCGAAAGCAGATGCATTGCCTGCTTCTCATCCTGCCGGGAATAGCTTATGAAAATAGCGGAATTCATAGGGTGAATGACTAAACTACAGCGTAATCAAAACACCAAGCCTGAAGACTTTTGTTCGCCGCATCTACGAGACATTTAAGCGTGTTCTTTGCTCCGGGAAGTGAAACGTTGATCCCCGAAGGCTTGGCGAGAGTTTCACTACTGGTTATGGGTGAACCACGAGCCATCGTTTTCATCCCCGAGCTTGGTCCTTTCGGAGATGGTACTTACTGCTTTGCATTCTAGATATTGCTATTGTACTAACCTTTGAAGAATCCCGATATCCATGCTGAAAAGTTGAGATATCATATGCCCGGAATGAGTCCGAAGCATTACTGCGGGCATTCCGGGCAGACTGGATTCTTCACTTTCTAGATGTCGGAACGAACTTCTGATTTCTCATTCGGCAGTGTTAATGAGAATATCCGGACGCCAATACGTTCTTGTCAGCTTTGATAATTCAGTCATGATATCGCGGGCAGGATTAAACACTTTCAGATCAGCTTCATGGTTCAATCTTGTAATGACTCGATTTTCTTGTTCATGGGCAATGTTCCAAGATGCAGGCTCATTAAAGAAAATAGTACCGGTGCCATCTGCTGGACTTGGTATGCCATCAATTGTAATTACATAGCCAAAACCGAGAACACCCGGGGGAGGCGTCTTTCCCCCTAGTATGCTAACCCGACTCCTATTAATGCGATATACTTCATTCGCTCTTTGCGTAACGTACTCTTTGCCCTCCGATACTAGTTCAAGTATATCCTGCCATAATCCATTGTACCAAGCCTGAGGGTCATCATTTAGCGGCGGCAATCTCCTCATATCTTGATTGATCGCCGCCCTAAGATTAAGGACAAGAAAATAAGTGCCAAAACCGAGGAGATCAAGTTGTTCTGCGCTGGATAAAGCTTGATTCGAAGCATTATAATCGGAATCCAAGAGCATTGCGTCTCTTCGCCGTACTTCACTCCTAACATTCCTTTCTAATCCCCTTGTATAAGCGATTACGTGGTCCAAATCATTTTGACGAAATGCATCATAGATAACTCTCGTAATGATCACTGTAAGGTCCTGTTCAATTTCCTGCTTGAAATCGGAAAGTAGTTCCTCTATGGGTTTCTTATCCTCGAGGAAGGTGAACAGTTCCGAAATTGCGAGTCCTCCAAGACCTGAAACAATGCCGGATGCAAGCGATTTGCCGATATTGTCCCACGTCAACCCTTGCTCAAGTCCTTGCTCCAGTTTGGCTAAAGCATCATCTGTACTGTTAGGCATAAATTCTCCTTTTTTGTATTGTTAAAACGTGCACAAAAATAGAATTTATGGTGGGTCACTAAGTCATCGAATTGTCAATGGACTGTAAAAGAAGTATCTAAGTATTTATTAAATTCCTAACTGTGTCCCTACTCCCTCACTACCATCTTCGTCACGATAGCATTTGGCTGAAACCGCCAAATTATTGCGCCGATTGCACGGCCCTATTTTGCCCACGGATTCTTGCCCTATTTCGCCAGTAAGATGCGTGAACTACCTTTGGCAAACGGGAGTTGCTTGTGACATCATCCATCTCATGCACAGCAATGAAAATATGCACCGTTCTTCCACTATTCTTCGCGCTGAGTTTTCTTCTATTTTCCGCTAGCATTGGCAGTGCACAGTCAGACCCTGCCTATCCTTACAGTGTGGACTTAACACTCGATAACAGATCCATCACTCATGATTTTAATCAGCAAGGGGAAGTGCCCGATACGATTCGCGGCACTATCACTGACAAGTCTGGCCTCGGCGCCGATATGACTATCAACATAACCTCTGCAAAGCAGTGGGTCATCTCGACCAAGATCAATGGAAATGTCGTGTATGACGGAACTATGATGGTTCTTGGTATGGGCCAAACTCTTCCTGTTGAGATCGTCATTTCTCCGTACGCCGAAAGACCTGATACTGAAACGTACTGCTTAGATGTATCGATAAGCCCGACGTATCATCTTTCTGGAGAATGTGTAACGCTTACCATGACTGATGTGAAAGCCTCCGTTAGCACCGATCTTCCAACTCCGGATATTGCCGTCGTCCCGAACCCGGCTGGAAACTATGTTACGGTACGCGGCCTGAAGGATTCGCAACTCGGATACAGATATGAATTATTTTCAATAACCGGCGCACAAGTTCGCCAAGGAATGCTATCCACCAATGCACGCATAAATGTAATGCTGCCCGCCGATGCCCGCATCAACGTTGAGAATCTTCCTTCAGGCGCATATAGGCTGCTTCTATTCGAGGGAAATCGAATAGTTGCTAACACTGCGCTTACTGTTTTGCATTAAGCACTTCCAATTCAACTAGTGAACGGAATTAAGGACTAATTTACTTTTCATCCATCTCAAACACAGCAATGAACATACGCACCTTTCTTCCACTACTCCTCGCATTCAGTTTTGTCATGGTTTCTGCAGGCAATGGCAGCGCACAGTCAGACCCTGTTCTTTATCCTTATGATGTGCAATTAGCACTCGATCTTACATCCATCTCGCATGATCTGAACGAGCAAACGATCACGCCGGATACGATTCGCGGCACGATGAAAGACGCGTCCGGCCTTGGCGCTAGCAACATAACAATTAACATAACCTCTGCAATGCAGTGGGTCATCTCCACGAAGATCAATGGAGATCTCGTGCACGATGGAAGTATGATGAGTCTCGGATCGGGCCAATCATTTCCCGTTGAGATCGTCATCTTTCCGTACGCCGAAAGACCGGATACTGAAGACTACTGCTTAAAGCTTTCACTCAGCCCGACGTACGTACTAAATCATCAATGCGTGACGCTTACCCTGACAAGCACCAAAGCTGCAGTCAGTACCGACCTACCGATTCCGAACATTACCGTCGTTCCGAACCCTGCCAGTAACTATGTCCTCATGCGTGGGCTGAGCGATATGCAAGCAGGATACCGATATGAAATTTACTCAATAACCGGAGTGGAAGTTCTTCGTGGAATGCTACCTTCCGATGCCCGCATTAGTACTCAGGAGATTCCTTCCGGTGCATATAGACTGCTCCTCATTGATGGAAATCGAACAGTGGTGAATACTGCGTTTACAGTTGTCCATTAAGCAATGGTAACGAAAGGAAACATGTGCTAACATTATTTTCCAACTTACAGCGATGAAAACACGATATTCTTTATCTGTATTGTGTGCCCTGAGTCTTCTCATGATTTCTGCCGGTAGTGGCAGCGCACAGATGACGCTTCACCCTGATGCTGTGGACGTTACGCTTCAATCTTCATCCCTTTCTTATGATCTGAATCAGGGAGGATCGGCGACGTACACGGTTCAAGGCTCTATCGTTTCTTTTATGTTTACGGGGTCTTTCAGAGTCCAGGTACCGGCACCACCTCTTAAGCAGTGGATCATCACGACCACGATTGGAGGAAACATCGTCCAAAACGGAGATATGGTATCAATCTCTGCGAACCAAACGCTTCCTGTTGTAGTCTCACTCCGTCCCTATGCCGAAGTACCTGATACCGAAACCTACTGCTTAGGTCTTGCCGATGGCACCACAGGTCTCTCTATCCAATGCATCACGCTTACGGTTACAGGCGGAAAAGCTGCAGTCGGTCCCGATCAGACAACTCCGAACATTACCATCGTTCCGAACCCTGCCGGAAACTACATCTTTATGAGTGGGCTGAGCGATATGCAAGCAGGATACAGGTATGAAATTTATTCCGTAACCGGAGCAGAAGTTCTCCGTGGAATGCTGCCCGCCGATGCCCGCATTAGTACTCAGGAGCTTCCCTCAGGTGCGTACCGGCTGCTGTTATTCGATGGGAATCGGTCGGTTGTTAATACTGCGTTTACGGTTGTGCATTAGGGGCGTGGTACGGGCAGAGGGATTCGCCCTTAAAGTCACACTACGTTTAACGACGACTCTAAATATCTACTAGAATGAGACAGAGATACATACTTTTCCTGCTTGTCATTGCTATTGCTTCCGGATGTCAATCAAGCTCGAATCCGACAAGCACTAACTCCAATCCGACGCTCAATCAAAATCCCGTCGCGCGAGAATTCGGATATATCCTTAATGGAACGATGACCGATAGGAAAGATTATCCCATCGCAAGTACGGCAATGGCTATGGTCTTGAAAAATCATGGACAGGGTATTCCGCCAAATTCAAAATTGCTTGTTATCGCACTTACCACGTTCGATGTTTCACATTCCTCCTCTCACTCCCGTTCGATCGAACTCTTCACACCGTTTTACGCTCCTGTAACAGGCACATTTCCGATATTAAAATGGGATGATCCTTCAGGTGCTATTGCTGTAATTAAGGATGATAGTCTTGTTGAGTATGATTCTAAAGCTGGAGGTACGCTTACAATCACGAAATTCGATACTGCGAATAATGTTGTTTCCGGTACATTTAACTTCACTGTCTTCCTGAAGACCGATCCTTCTAGAATATTTACGATCAGTGCGGGATACTTCAATGAAATTCCAATCACCATAGGAAGCTATGAACAAGGAAAGATCACGGCTATGGTAAACGGAGCCAATTTTAGTACAATCCTTGCCGATGGTACAAGCGATTTAACTGCTTATACTCAGGCAGACTCACCTCAATTAAGTATTATTGCTGCAGGTACAGGAAGCTCTAGTCTGCAGAAATTTTTTATTACCCTGACCTCCCCGCAAATCGGTACCTTTACATTCTCTACCCAGGTTTCTGCAACGACTGCAACTATCAGTTTCATCGGCGATGCAGGCTCCATTAGCAGCAATTCCGGTACCAGTGGTACGATCACCATCACAAAAGCCGATCCGAACACTCACCGCATATCCGGTACGTTCCAGTTATCAGCCACTGATGCTTCGACTGGAAAGACCATATCAATTACAAATGGCGTTATTGATAATGTGCAATGGTTCATAGAATAGGTACCTGACTCGCTGCGACCAAAATATTATGTGCCGTGCCCTCTACTTTTTCACTGGCTTTCTACCGATCCACAATTTCTACTCTTCTCCATTAATCATTGGTACATCGCATGAAAAGCTTCATGCACGGGGCCTTGATGGATGATCTCATTCTTGGCTTTCAGGGCATCAGCTGAGTAACCGCTTTTTACTTTAACGATAGTTATAGTGTGTTCTGCTATCGTATAATTAATTCTCCAGCTCTTGATCGCCATCATAAATTCTCCGTCCTTCTCTTTGAAGATGCGGCGTGATGGATGCGGAAAGGGATCGGATCCCAGAACTCTTTCGGCAATAGTGAAGAGATCGATGCCGAACTCCTGCTGCAGCCACGCGAATTGAGCAGTGGCAATCTCCGTCATGATAAATTGCCACGGCTCTTGCCGGCTTTCGCGATCCATCGTTTCATCCAGCCAGCCGCATTTCGCATCGGGAAATGCCTCGGCATACGGCAAGTACGGCTTGATATCGAAGAGCGGAGTTTTGTCGAGGATGTCAACATCGTCGACAAAAATATTTCTTCCATCCACTTCAAGCAGCGTGACGAGAGATAATCCTATCGGATTCGGTCGATGCGGCGACCTGGTCGCAAAGACTCCACGCTTTATCCTATCACCTCGCGGCGGCAAAACTTTCGGTTTCCAATGAGCATTCCGGTCGAATTGATAGATCAGCCAGATCTTATCGAAACCGGAAAGATCTTCCACAGCCTGCTCAAAATTTTTTCCCTCTTCAAGAATAATCTTCCCCGTCGCCGCAGCGGCACTCTGCCCCGGCTGCCGCGGCGCATCGCAGCGATCCGCAAACGGAGTCCGGATAATGCCGATGGGATGAATGAGTAGTGGTTGTAGATCCATGATGGCCGTCTGAACCGTGATTAATGAGATTATGGGATTACCCAGGATTATTTAAATCTGGATAAATGAATTTTGGGTAAATTATCAATCATGTCAATTACTATCCAGACAATTAATTGGGACGATATTTCTTATTAAACAGTCGGTGAAACTGTAAACTTTTTGCGCCGAAATTAATGAGCAGTCCTGTCGGAACATTGTATGCTTCGAGGTAATTCAAGGCTTGTGCTAAGTGAATATCTTCGAGCGTTGCAACTGCTTTCAGTTCGACGGATATTCTTCCGGCAACAAGAAAGTCCACACGTCTCGTCCCGATCACTTGCTTATTATAATGAATGGGCATCTCATATTCCCTGTGGAATTCGATTCCAAGCTTATTCAATTCTATTTCCATTGCCCGCTGATAGATCACTTCCTGAAAACCGGATCGAAGCTCGGAGTGAACTGCCATAGCGCATCCGATAACATTACGAGTTATTTCGTAATCCGGTAATATTTTCTCGTCCATAAAAACAATGATTAATAATCCAGGCTAATCCTTTAATCATGTGTTATCTCGTAATCGGCTTATTTTTCCTCGTCCATAAAAATAATGATTAATAATCCTAGCTAATCCTTTAATGATCTCTTATCTCGTAATCGGCTATATTTTTTCGTCCATAAAAATCATGATTAATCATCCTAGCTAATCCTTTAATCATGTTAATCACGGTTCAGACGGCTTAATCCCATCATCATACCCAATCCCCTTCTGGCTCTTGAGTACCGCTTCGCCTGGCTTCATTCTGTTATCGAGATACCAGTCATCGCCGTGGCCGAGATCCATCAGAATTCCGAGCGAGCCGGAGTGGCGCGGCGGGATGAAGTTGCCGCCGCCCTGAGTATTGCTCGTATCACTTTGCTTGCAATAGTAGCGGTCATCGCCATGACTATCGAGAAGATATGCAAACGATACAAAAAATCCGCAGGCCTGCGATGCACCAGATGAGCGATAGGTATCGTTGCCGGAATAATCTTCGAGACATCCCGAAGACCAATCATGAGCATTGCCTTGCTCAAGCCATGCATAGCCGTCGTAACTATCGTCGCCGGCGTCATCGAGCAGCGCTCCGAAGGATAGATGAATGCCGGAGCCTTGCGAATACTGCCCTGCCGAATATCTGTCTGCGCCTTGCCAGTCATGCAGAATTCCGAGAGCATACCAATAGCTTCCGCCCTGCGAAAAATAATCGGCATCATAGACATCATCGCCCTGCTTATCGCTAAGTAATCCTATTCCTCCATCGGTGCCGACTCCCGTGCTCCATGGACGCATACCGAATCCGAAACCTTGCGACATCGATACATGCGCCCGGTTCGGCCATCGGTCATCAGGATATTTCCATCCGGCGCGATAACTATCGTTGCCCGATCTATCGAGCAGCATTCCGAATCCCTTCGCATATCCGAAGCCTTGCGAATAGACATCGGAGATATAGTGATCCGAACCGGAATGATCGTAGAGCATTCCAATTCCCAAAAACGCTGCGCCTTGAGAACACCAATGGGACGTGTAGATATCATCCCCACCAAAATCGGCAAGTATTCCGACTCCCAAGCAGCCAGCACCTTGCGACCAGCGAGTACTCTGATAGACATCGTTACCTCCGCAATCGACGAGCACATCGATACAGCCGATTCCCGAAGCTGCACCTTGCTCTCCGCGATAGATGTCATTGCCGCCCATATCGGCAACAAAACGAATGTGGCCTGGTTTGCAAGGCGGAAGTTCGTAAATATCATCGCCGCTAATATCGAGAATGAAGGCAAAGTCACCGTAATATCTGTTCGGTCCTTTTCCGCCGATGACGCATCGGCCTTGAGGGGTCGTCCATGTCATGAGTACATCTCCATCGACTCCTGGAATTTCTTCGGCAGCCGATTTCGATCTTAAGAATTGTTGAGCAAAATTCTTAAGCCAGTTCGTATCTGCAAGAGCTGCAACTTCCCTCGCAGAACTTATGAGATCGGCAAACTTTACTTTATCTGCATCTCCGAGTAATGAAGTTAGCATTTTCTCTGCATCATCCCTCAATTTCAATTGGCGTATCGGTTCGGTAACAGATCCGACAGAGTCCTCCCAATTCGTATCGGAATTCAGCAGATCGGATAATCCATGTGATAGTGAATCCAGATGCGAACGGATAGGGGCATAAGCGCGATCGAGAAACGACTGCGCCTCTGCAAAATACTGATTGAGCGTTTCCACATTTCCGGGAAGCGCAGGAACAGTTTCAGGCATTGGCACGCCAAGCTGAACAGCTGCTGCATCAATAGCGCAGATTATTCCCTGAGGATGCTCAAGTTCATTCCAAACAGATTGATCGATCAATCGCGAAAGCGCTCCGACGCGTAAGGGATAGTGATCGAGATAGGTAACGGCATTCAAGCGAAACGGAGACGGTCTATCGGTGAACGGCTTATCGCAAAAATCCATATCGGCAATACTTGCGATCTGTTTTGCGATCGTATCGGCCCAGCTATTCAACCCTTTTTCTTTGATCGTTTTTTGAAGCCAGGAATTTCGGATCGGTCCGAGCTGCGGCGGTTTGGAATATTCCATCTTCGAGCGCTTTCCTGTCAGAAGTTTAACGGGAATTTCGCGCACTGCTCCATCGCGAATTATTTGGAAATTTATGATATCGCCGGGCTTTTTTTCTCGTACTCTGGTATTGAGAATATCATCCGGTCCATAAACCGAATCGGCAAGCGTTCTGCCATCGACGCGGAGCACGATATCGCCGAGCATAAGCCCCGATTCATCGGCCGACCAATGTGGCGCCACATGCCAGATCGGACTTCCCTTGATGCTATCCCGTCCATGAGTCAGTTTACGAACTGAATCTGCCGGAATATCGCGCATATAAATTCCGAGCCTCGGCATCATAGGTGTTGGCTGACCAGCCGGCTCATATGATGGATAATCCACCATATTCAGTGAGTGATCAATTAGGCTATCGGTAGAGACTTGAGCAAGGATGGTACCGGGCAACAGGCAGAGAAATAGCAGAAAGTATATTCTCATAATGTAGTATTAACTAAGATAGCAAAGATACGGAACGGATATGCTATAGAGCTGGAAAATATTCCGTCACGGTATTACTAAAACGAGAATTACAGGCTTTTGGGAAGATCAGTAGGCACGTCTTCAAGCGATCTGCCGTCCATTTGCGAATTAACCGAACACTTCGTATATTTGCACCCCGAGAGATGACCGATATTTTTATATCTTATAGCAGTATCGATAAAGATAAGGCGGCGAAGCTTGCCCAGAGGCTTCGCGATGCCGGTTTTTTGGTTTGGATGGATGACACCGATATTAGCGCTGCTGCAAAATGGTCGTCGGTGATCGTCCGGGCTATCGAGGAGTGCAAGGTCTTTATTGTCCTTCTCTCCTCAAATTCATTCGGTTCGCATAATGTGATCAAGGAATTATCTCTTGCCTCCGAAGGAAAAAAACATATCATTCCTGTCGAGCTTGAAGATGCGATCGATCTTACCCATGAAGTAAAATACCAGCTTGCCGGCATTCAGCGTGCATCCTATAAGGAATACGAGCGCATCGAATCTGCTATCCGCAGTTTTATCAACGTTGACGTGCCGGAGCATACCGTGTCCGCACCTCGGCCGAAAGCTCGTTCGCCGCTATTGAAGTATGCATTGGCCATTCTTATTGCCGGTCTTGCCACCGGTGCATATTTTCTTTTATCTGCAAAGCAAACTGCTCAGCCGCCTATTACTTCCGTGCAGGCTGCGACTCAGCAAACTGCGACTGCAGCTACAATGAAGAAGCTCTTTGTGCTTCCGTTCGAATCGGTCGGAGCAGATAAACGAGACGCTTTTTTTGCCGATGGAGTGACTGCTCAAATCATCGCCGCACTTTCCGGATCTCAGGGATTTCAGATCATCGACCTGAAAACAGCAATGAACTATAAAGGACGTAAAGGCGATCTAGCCGCAGTTGCAAAAGAGCTTGGCGCCCGATACGTTGTCGATGGTACTGTAGAGAAACGCGGAAAGAAAACAAAGATCGCTGCGCAGCTTATCGATGCCGATTCCTCAAAAGTTTTGCTCTCCGACCAGTATGATGGATCCGCTGACGACCTCTCTGCACTTGAAGGGAAATTAGCTAATAGCATAACATCCGAATTGCAGGGTTCGCCCGTTCATCAGGCAGCTGCACCTATTGATAGTGTTCCTCACCGTCAAAGTTCTCCTCGGAAATCAGCGACTCCGAAGAATAAGGGCCGGGATTTCGACCGGATATATCCGGGATCCAATTAAGTCATGCCTCTTCTCTCCCCCTACTCCTTTACCACCTTCTTCGTTACCACTGAATTTGCTGAAGAAAATCTGACGTAGTACGTACCTGACACGAGTTTGGAAAGATCGAGCGCAACATCCGAGCCACGCAAATTCTTTTCCTCCATAACCATTTCGCCGAGAACATTAGTAACGCTGAGAGTTCTATTCTCTGCCGAAATTCCCTGAATCCGAAGCATTCCGCCGGTAGGATTCGGAGAAAGGGTGATCGCTTCTGACTTCCGATCATCCTTTACTGCATTGGAAACCGGATCGAAAATTTCTACTGTATCGAGGGAATGATTAAGATAATCATACCCTCCGATCGCATATAACTTCCCACCAACGACGCAGGAAGAGAGACTGGCACGAGCAGTAGGCATCGATGGACCGACGCTCCATACGTTTGTTGCAGGGTCAAGAATTTCGACTGTATCGATGCTGAGAGAAACACCATCGTATCCTCCTATCGCATAGATCTCTCCATTGACCACACAGGAGGAGAGAACATCGCGCCTTGTCGGCATCAAGGGCCCGTTACTCCATGAATTTCGCACCGGATCAAATATTTCAACTGTGCCGACGATGGACGAAATGTCGTATCCTCCGATCACATAGATCTTGCCACCAACTTCACAGGAGCTGAAAGCTGCACGTGCGATCGGCATCGAAGGCCCAATACTCCAGGAATTTGTAGCGGGATCGAAAATTTCAACAGTATCGAGAGGGCCGGAAGGATTTCTTCCCCCCATCACATAGATCTTACCGTGGAGCAAACTGGAGGCGAGAAAATCGCGAGGAGTCGGCATCGAAGGCCCTACACTCCAGGAATTTGTTACCGGATCGAACACTTCGACGGTGCCGAGGAAACCATTGTAATTCTTTCCTCCGATCGCATAGATCTTACCATTGACGAAGGCTGAAGTGAGATTATAACGAGGAGTGGGCATCGAGGGCCCAATAGTCCAAGCATTTGTCGCCGGGTCAAAAATCTCTACTGAGCTAATGATAGTAGTCCCGTCATATCCTCCGATCACATAGATCTTGCCATCGACGACACAAGCAGTGATACCCGAAACTGCAGCAAGCAGCGGCGGACCTTGCGACCAGCTGCCGCTCTGTGCAACAACCGGAGCCGAAAGCAGGCCTAGCAGCGAAGAAATGACGAGAAAACCAAATATTGGCTTCTTAATTTGGGCCATGGTATTAAAGGAACATAGTCAAGAGATAATCCGACGATATCTTCAATAACTGATGACTTATCCTTTTGTTACTCCCCGGACTTTACTTCCCTACTCCTTTACCACCTTCTTCGTCACGACCGAGTTCGCTGAAGAGAACCTGACGTAATATATACCGGCCGGAAGCTTCGAGAGATCAAGAGTGAAGTCAGAAGTCTGAGGATTCTTTCGCTGCATCATCGTTTCGCCAATGAGATTCAGAACCGATACATTCAGATCGCTCGAAGGCGCACCCTGAATGGAGATGATCCCTCTTGCAGGATTCGGCGATATTGTTAGAGATGCCGGCGATGTACTTGCCACGCCGGAATGCGGATGGGCAGGATTTGGCGGAGCATTCGTGTAATCGAAATCAAACGTCGAACAATCAAGAGTAAAATCACTGGAAACCGGTGTAATGCTTGCACCATTGCCATAGATAATAGCATTAGATCCGGAATATTTAGTTGAGGTCAGGATAGAGCCGGGCTTCGCATAGACTACACAGTTGTAAGCACCGGAAATCGATGAGCCGGGCTCGGCAAAAATGGTATCATTACTGGCATCGGGACTCAATACGAGTGAGAATCCAGGGTTGATCCAAAATGTCTTTGATCGATCCGAAACCCCCATGTCCGAATTGACAACTATTGCATCATGAGGTATGGTCGGAAAGGTACAGTCATAAATATGAATGTTGTGTGTCATCGTCCGTCCGGGACATCCTCCAGGCTTGACAACGGTGATCGTAACCGTTTTTTCCCCGGGATCCGAGTACATGACATCTTGTGAAAAACTTACAATACTTGCTCCAGTTGCAGGCGTAGTAGCTGTTGCAGGTGATGCATCAGATCCAAAATCCCAGGTAGCAGTATCGATGTAATCTCCATTATTTTCGAGTTCACATTGTACTGCAGTGAATGTAATCCGAGTTCCTATATATCCTGGCTGGTCGTTCGTAAAATAAAAGCACGTCGGTGGCGTCCCGATTGAGATATCGTTGCCATTATCGGCGCTGGTCATATATGGAATTGCGGCAAGAATCCGGAAGCGGTAATGCGTGGATGAAGTAAGCCCTATCGGAATTGTTCCGGTGATAGAAAATGTGCCAGGCATAGTGTCGGCAAGAGAACCTATCTTCTGGAAGTTTGTGAAGCTTCCGTCGGGGTCGGATAACTGTAGACTAAAAGCATTACCGTGATTCAACGTACCTGTTGCAGTAAAACTAACGGTGATCGAATCGCCCACGCAAAAATGAGATGCCGGAATCGTACCTATGGTCACCGATTGACCAGTTGCAATACCCGTAAGGAAGAGCAAACTACAAACAAAAATCACTAAAAATGAAGCGCGCGGAGTTCTCATAACGATGGATGATAATGAATGGTAAAGTAACAAGGGAATCGGGAGTTTGTTGCAGTTATTGTAGTGCACTTTTTTGCCCCCTGGATAGAGCAAGCTTCCCGCATTTGCTTTAGAACATTGCGAGTTAAGAGATCATCCATGCTTGAAGTGGTTACTTTCGTTTATCTCTCAGCCTGTCTTGTTTTCTCTTGCGACATTTTGGAATTTCACATTGCAGTGCAAGTGAAGTATGCATTGTCTAATTAGTTTGCAAGAATATTGCCATTCATGAAAGGGCAAAGCAGCTGTCGATAAAGTTCTCACGTTTTAGGATACAGCCTATTAGATGACAATATTGCACTTTGCATTTCTTCCATAACTGCATTATTCACTTCTTCAATGCCAGAAATAAAGTCTTCAACATCAGAATCTGCCAGTGAATACTTTTCCAAGGAGTTTAGATAAGATAGAAACTTCTTCATCCGCGAATTTCGCAATTCCATCCTTCTCGAAATATTACGTTCATTATCAATTTCTATAGTAAGTTCTGATAGTTCAGCCCAACTAGTTTCATCATCAATTGCCGTATCTAGCATACAGGCCTCAACATAGGTCATGTTCTTCGATAATGATCGAGAATAATAAGCACCGCTCCTAGTAATAATTATGCTGGATTCTTTGCCGATTACTTCTGCGGTGGTATTCTTAATCAAACCATTTTTCAAAAAGAAATTTAATGTCGATAGAATCTGATTTTCGGAGGCGCCAATTCCTGCAAACGTTTCTAATACTTCTGACACATTCACCTCGATGTGGTATGGGTCTTTTGCCATTTCTGCTAGATATTTGATAATGAAGAAGCGAAGTAAGCGAAGTTTTTTTGATGATATTCTTGAGTCAAAAAGATTTATGCACTCCGCCCTCTGCTCTTTATAATACTTCCATTGGCCTAAAACCGCCCCTTTAAATATCTCTTGAAAAGGAAATCTTTTATAAGGATACCGACCATCAATCACAATGCTAATGGCTTTATCCGCATGAATATGACCAGAAATTAAAAAATTTAGTATTAATAATAGCCCCCTGCGGATATTTGTATCAGCTAATGAAATTATTAGATTGCCAGCTTCAGCATTGAGTATACTTCTTTGCACGATATCAAAAAAAACGCTTAGATCGGGTACCGTGAAGAATGCACCACTGTCCATGGGTATTCTTGCACTTTTCCCATTTAGGACATTAGCAGCATATGTAAGTCTTCGGGAGATAACTGTTTTTAAAGGTGGAGGGTCAAGCCATAACTTTTTGAATTCATAAGCATCGAAGTTTGAATCATTTTTATGTTTTACATATGTGGTGTCGCGCAGAGAAACCATCACATGGCAACCTAATCTTTTTGACAGTGCTAATCCTTCAGAAAAGACAGTCGTCTCCAACAATTCATCCTCATAGAGATCGATGTTATCAAGTACGATAATACAAAGTTTTTCTCTTGCAAGATAATTGTATACATAATCTATATAAGGCTCCACTTCCTCATAATCCTTATTAATGAGATTAAAAATTGCCTTATCGAATGCCTCTTTATCCCGCGCTATTACGGCGAAATGACCTCGGCTGAGAGCAAGAATTCGTTCATGGTAGGCAGGTTCAATGAGGTTGTGGTAATCTGTAGAATTCCCGATATGATCCTTCTCCAAATAATCCTTTAATCGTGAATATATGAACTTCCTGGGATTACCCATCTTCCCCATTTCTTCGAGATCAATATATATCCAATGCGCCTGCTTTTCCTTCAAAGTCTTTTCACCAGCAATTTTCTCAAAGTGTTTTAAATAGGTTGATTTACCTGCTCCTACAGGTCCCAAAACAAGTGTAATTGGCGGTGATGGAACGTCTTTCCCTGTTTCTAAGATATTTTGAAGTTGACCATGCTCTTGCCCTGTTTTTATTCTCTTTGCGCCATAAATATTTTTTGGTTTATAATCAGCAAGGTGCACACCAAGTGTCGTATCAAACTTCTGCCTAGCTTCTGTTGGCACAAAGCAATATTCTAGCGCATCCTTGTTTTTTAACAGGGCATCCGAATTAAGTGCGGCGTCTAGTGCTGGCCCAATAAAATCAGCAATATTATTTCTATCTATTCTTGCATCACTATCGTTTACTTGGCTGATTAACCTATTTTCTGGAGCCTGAGGCCCTGCATTCGAAATTTCTAAAAGGCTATTGCTTTCGATACTAATTGTTGCAAACACATTAAACAGTGTTTCGGCATCATGAGTCGCTTGAAATGGAAAGAGCAAATCGGCATAGCTATCTTTATCAGCTATTTTTGCATTAAAAAAGCACCAACATGAGCCATTAGTCACAATAACTATATCTGCATGCAGCTCTTTTGCATAATCCGTCGCTTGCTTGATCGCCTCGGCAATCTCGCCTTTACCTATGAGGGCACCGCTTAACCTTGCCTTTTTTCGAACCGTTGGATTCGGGAATGCGGCTCCTATTTTTTTTGCTTCAATAATGATAGTGTAATCACCACTAGTATAAATATAATCGAGTCTTCCATTAATACCCTTAACATCCTTTTCAACTTTAATCTGCCCGTGTTGCCAACCCAAAACGTCTTTAATCATTCGATCGATTACGTCAAAACGGGTTTGGGCCTCATTAGCTTCAGATAGATTTTTCCCCGTTATGAATTTTTCTATTTTATCGAATTCTTCAGACGCCTCTCCCCAATCATTATGCATAACTTCTTTTATCCTTAATATTTAATATACTGAATACCCCTGCCCTCTCCTCTTCTTCTCTGTTGCCCATCCCAGCGCATCTTCGACCAACATAGGACTCGCCACCATCCATGTATTCTCAGCCACAAAGATACTGATGAATACGACCCCTCCGCAGCTTTAGGAAAAATAAAATCGGTTGACCCAGTGCTGAAGCCCTGGGCTATTGGTATATCGTCCCTTCGGGACTTATGAGGAATATTTTTTTTGAAAGATTTCTCCGGGCCTTGGCGGATCGGAATGACATCGTGAAGGAGTTGGCCATTATCAGGGGATTGCTTCGTCGTCCCTACGGGACTTCCTCGCAATGACATGTTTATTTTTACAAATAAAAAAATCCCATCGCGAAGCGATGGGATATATTGGATTGAAAAATCCAAAGACAGAGAGAAGGTCAGTAGGATGTCACTATGAATTTGATTCATATATGATTCTGTGCCGATGCGTGATGTGTCCGTGAAGACCAATCACAATATCGTTTTTTCCATTAGCACTTCGACTTTCGTCAAAAGTGATCTTAGATTGCACCTTAGAAAGGAGGTGATCCAGCCGCACCTTCCGGTACGGCTACCTTGTTACGACTTCGCCCCAATCACCGATTTCACCTTAGACGCTTATAAGGCGGCTTTGGGTGCCCTCGGCTTTCATGGCGTGACGGGCGGTGTGTACAAGGCCCGGGAACGTATTCACCGCTGTGTGCTGACCAGCGATTACTAGCAATTCCAACTTCACGGAGTCGAGTTGCAGACTCCGATCCGAACTGAGACGACTTTTTAGCGATTCGCTCCACCTCGCGGTATTGCAGC